>USIY01000050.1 GCA_900554845.1 uncultured Bacteroidales bacterium
ATATCGCTCAATTTTATAATCTGAAATCAGCAAGTTGAACTTGCGAAACTTGAATAAATTAAATTTCAACACTTACTTATTTGGATTTTTTGATTATTTATCAGCCGAAGGAGCGTTGTCAGGAAGAGCAACTGTCAGAATAATTGAGTCGTATGCGGTCACTACTGTTTCCGTCCCTTTATGTATGGTAAAGTTTACACCGGGCGCCACGGCCTGCCAGTTGTCGCCGTCTATACGCACCCTTCCGGTCTCACCCGGACGTATTTCATTAGTCACTACGGCCTTGCGGCCGAGCAAAGCATCCATGCCGGTTCGCGCCTCACGGCCTTCACGCTTCAGCTGACGGTCATGCCATTTTTTTACCGACGGCAAGACAATAGGATACGCCACTACCGACACTATTCCCATCACTGTGAACTGCCAGGGGAAAGAAGCTCCGCACAACGCCGCGACAATTGCCCCTACGCAACCGGCCGTAAGACACAACGCCCATAGCATCTGTGTCATCACTTCAAGAATTAACAGCAGCACCGCCGCTATGATCCATATAAGCATAATCTTGTTTTTTATCAGATATCTAATTGACTTGAGAGAGTCAGCTTCTTCGAAGGCATCACTTTGCTTATCTGATCCAGTACGGGAAGCAGATTCTCATATGTATGCGTCAGCACTATGAAATTGATTTCCGTGGTCTGGGCTTCATAATTATATTCCAGATAGTATGTGGATAGATGCACGTGGTTTCGGTCAAATACTTTCCTGTAAGGACCTACATCATAAATGATACCCTTTACAGTCAATCCTATCACCTTCGACTCCTGTCCGAGCCTGCGGCGTTTTTCGTAATGTTCGAAAGTTATCAGCGTCAAGAGTATCAGACCGGTTGAAATGAACGAGCACAAATACATTCCTATACCCACCGCCATTCCGATTATTGCCGTCATCCAGATGCCGGCGGCTGTGGTCAGTCCCTTTACGGCACCTTTCATATGTATCATGGCGCCGCCGCCCAAAAATCCTATACCTGTAATGACCTGGGCTGCGATACGTCCCGGGTCGCCGTTTTTCAAACCGTAATAGGCCTGCGGCACATATATCGACAACAGCATTGCCAGGCATGCTCCCATCGAAATGAGCGCGAACGTCCGGATACCCGCTATCTGACCCTTGCGTTTGCGTTCCGCCCCCACAATCATACCGAGCACCATGCTGAGGATCAAACGAAACGTACTGTTGGTTAGATTCAGTTCAAGCGAATTGATCTCATTGTACAATTCCACAAAAAAGTCCACTACCATCATACGCCGACTTTAGAGAGTGTTTGAATTTAAATCGTTTTAACAAAAAATGAGAGAGAAAGGTAAAACTTCCAATTAATCTTGAGGCCTTTTTTTGCTGGTTCCACCAAGTCTTGTCGATTACAATTTATCAATTGCTCCCTCCGCGACTTGCGAAATCATCTCAAAAAAGACTCTCAATCTTAACTTGGTTTAAATCCAAACACTCTCTTAGAAGATTATGTTTTTATTACATTATCGCTAATCTAAACAAAGATATAGAATATTTCCAACACTGCCAAATAAAAATTTGCGTATTGCCGCGGACATTATTAACTTTGCAAATTATTAACCTCTCTGAATATATTCGCACAGAAACCCAATGAGCATTTGGAGATATATCTGGCTGGTGGTGGTTTGCGTCGCGGCATTCTTTGTGAGCGCGGATTCCTTGCAGACCGACATCATGGAATCGCGCAATCTTGTCACGGCCAACGAAATGGTGGAGTACCACAACTGGCTCGCACCCACCATGAACGGCGACCTTCGGCTTGAGAAGCCCCCGTTGCCCACATGGGTGGCCGCGGCAATACAGATTGTGGCTCCCGACAGCATCAAGGCACAACGCGCCGCGGCGGGAGCTATGGGCGCGCTATGGGCCCTGTTCTTCTTTCTTACCGTCGAAGCCGTCACGCGTCGCAGCGACATCGCGGGTCTCAGCACAATTATATTCCTGACTTGCTACTCCGTGGTGCTGATGGGACGCACCGCAACATGGGACATTTACTGCCATGCCTTCATGCAAGGAGCCGTCTGGCTTCTGTTCAAGATTTTCTACATATCGCCATGTGCCAAGGGGCACCGCAAACTATGGCTATTCTTCGCCGCGGGACTGCTCATGGGCCTGTCGTTCCTGAGCAAAGGACCAGTATCGTTCTTCGCGATGCTCCTCCCCTTCCTTATAGCATGCGCCTTCTACGGCAGGCCCCACGGCCGCTACAGCGGACCAGGCATTATCGTGATGCTCGCTACTCTTATAGTGGTCAGCGCATGGTGGTACATTTACATCTACCTATTCCATACTGATCTGGCCACGGCAGTGCTGCACAAGGAATCCGGGGCATGGATAGGCCACAATGTACGTCCATGGTGGTATTATTGGCGTTACTTTCTTGAAACCGGAGTATGGTCGCTGCTTACCGTCGCGGCGCTCCTCGCTCCTTTGTTCGTACATGGCCTTCGCGGCCGCAAGGACTTTGTTTTCGCAGTGGTATGGATGTTCGCGTCCGTGGTGCTGTTGTCCTGCATGCCGGAGAAGAAAACCAGATATCTCCTCCCCGTGATGGCTCCCTGCGCCATGAGCGTCGGGATTTTCCTGAAATATATCAAAGCCAAATGGACCACGTTCAAAGGAGGACGGTTGATATTCAAAATCAACGGATGGCTGCTGTCGGTCATCACCCTTTGTCTGGCCGCGGGTGTGATATACCTGTGGCTCGGAATGGATGCGGTCTCTCCAGTAATTGCGATCGTTTCAGCCATACTCTTTGTGGTGACCTCAGTTCTGATGGCCATCAGCACCAGAAAAGGTTTCGTCACCCTCTTGGTCGATGCCGTAGCTATCCTGTTCATCGTGACGGAATGCCTGTTGATGAATCAGGCCACATCATTCTTCAACAATCCAGACTCACATCCCATAAGCGGGCTGAAAGCGGACTCACGAGTTAAGGGATTGCCGTTGTACAAGCTCACCGACGGAGGTGTACGGATGGAGCTCGTGTTGGGCGCCGGACACCGCATACGCCCTATCCCGACCGCAAAAGCCGATTCTTTGCTGAAACTTATGCCATGCGTCCTCCTGACAACAAAACCGTTGTCCATGTCGATTCCGGCGGATCTGCTGCAACGCATGGACACTTTATATATCGACACTTACGACGACAACAGACACTCGAAAAACAACTCCCATTACAATCCGGAGATGTTGAATAGAGTTACAATCATTAGAAACAAGAGACAATGAATAAAACATCGGAATACGAATTGACGATAGTGGTCCCCGTCTACAACGAGGAAGACAATATGGAACGACTGGAGAAGGAATTGTCGGAATTTCTTCCCAAAGCATCCGTCCGGAGCTGCGTGCTTTTTGTCAACGATGGCTCAAAAGACAGCAGCCTTGACAAAATCCGCGACATTTGCGGGCGCCACGATGATTTCTATTATATCAGCAGCAACGCCAATCATGGCCTGAGCACGGCCATAAAGGCCGCCATCGACACTGTGGAAAGCAGGCTGATAGGTTACATCGACGCCGACCTGCAGACAAATCCCGAGGATTTCAACCTCTTGCTGCAGCACACGGCCGACCATCAGCTCGTGGCCGGCATTCGCGCCAAGCGTAAGGATTCCTGGTTCAAGAACCTGCAGTCCAAAATCGCCAACGGTTTCCGCAGAAGCATGACCGGTGACACCGCCACCGACACCGGATGTCCGCTGAAGGTGATGTGGACCGAATACGCCAAGCAGCTACCCTTCTTCGACGGAATGCACCGCTTCCTTCCCGCTTTGATGATATTGGTGGACGGAAAGTTTTACGAAATGCCTGTACGCCATTATCCCCGTATCGCTGGAGTGTCGAAGTATCATCTCTACAACCGTCTGGTGTCGCCGTTCATGGATTGCTTCGCGTACCGCTGGATGAAGAAACGTTTCATCCGTTACGACATCGACAACAACAATATCTGACACGATTAATATCTGAGATGACAGTAACGCAATTACTGACCTACGGAATAGGATTTCTGGCGCAAGGATTTTTCTCCGCCCGCATTTTGGTGCAGTGGATCCTGTCGGAACGCGCCAAGAAAGTCCTTTCTCCCTCCATATTCTGGATACTGAGCATCTGCGGAGCCTACTTGCTCTGCATCTACGGCTGGCTAAGGAATGATTTCTCCATAGTGCTTGGACAGTTCATATCCTACTACATCTACCTCTGGAACCTGAACATGAAGGGTGTATGGAAGAAAATCAACGTGATATTCCGATGGGCGTTGCTGCTCACTCCCGTCGTGGCCATAATTCTTGTGTCGCAGGACGCCGCGCGATTCGCAAGGCATTTCTTCCAGGCCGACGGCGTGCCGATGTGGCTTATAATCTACGGAAGCGCAGGACAGGTACTCTTCACATTACGGTTCATATATCAATGGTACGTTTCGCGCAATGACAAGGAATCCGTGCTACCCCCCGGATTCTGGATCATCAGCATCATAGGCTCCTCCATCATCGTGAGCTACGCTGTAATCCGGCTCGACCCCGTCCTGATTCTCGGACAGTCAATGGGTCTGGTGGCCTACATCCGTAACCTCGTCATAGGACACAAAGCAAAAAAACAAGCCGAAGCCGACATTCGCAAATAAAACTTTATAGCTTAAAGCGCAGCCTTTACTTACGGAACATGAAACGATGGGCCTTGGTTATCCTTATAACCCTCGGATACGCGCTCGGCGCTTTTGGTTCGAGCCAACAACTCTTTTCAAACGAAGAGTCGGAACTGCTTGAGGCCTTCAACCGTGCTGAAAAGACCATACGCAACGAAGGCAATTATTCCAGGGCCCTTGACCTGTACCTTACTTTCATACAGGGCGCCGAAAACAACGAAAAGTTTGAAAAGGAACTTTTGACCGCCTATGTCTCCGTGGCCGTCATCTATGGCTCTTTCAATGACATAGACAATGCCATTGCCTACAACAAACAGGCTTACCGCTATGCCCGCAAGCTCGGCAACAAGGAGTTTGCCGAACTTGCGCTTACTAATCTCGCCCAAAGCTATAAGCATAAACGGAATTTCAAGATGGCCATGGCCACGGCCGACAGCCTTCTTGCATTCACACAAGGCAAGACCCCTACGGCTATATTCCATTATTCCATCATCAAAGGGGAGACGGCCCATTTGATGAAAAGATATTCCGAGGCATTGCGCTGCTATCGCCGGGCCGACAGCGCAGCCAAAATCAACCGCCTGTCCTCCTATGAACGGTCGGCACCCCTGTCGCTCATAGCCGAATACTACGGCGAGATCAACAATCCTGACTCGCAACTTGTATATCTCGACAAGGCATGGTCGCTTATAAAGGACATACGCGATCCCGAGCCTAAGGCCCAAGCCGCCCGTAGCCTGATGATATATCATACTCGTCATGGCAATATGGCCGAGGCAAAGGAATTTCAGGACATTTACTTCGGCCTGACCGACTCCCTGTTCAATCCCGAGCAATTCCACAACGTTAGCGCCAGGCATCAGGAACAGCGTATCGCCGCCAAAGGGAATGAGATAAAGATGCTCAACCGGGAGGTGCTCCGACACCGCCTGATAATCGCCGTAATAGCCGGACTCCTGATCCTGTCGCTAATTTTCCTATGGTACATAATCAGACAGAAAAAAAGCCTGAAAGCAGCTTATCAAGCCCTTTTTGAAAAAGACAGACGTCTGATGGCCCTTCATGACGAAGCCAAGGCAGCTCCCAAATATACATGTCAGGCGGAGAATGCCGGTCGTTCCCGACGGTTACACCCCTGTGGATGAAATTGAGGTTCCCTTCACCGCGCCCGAGGGCAACTGCGACATCGTGGTATGCTACAGCGTTCAGCAGCAGCTCATCGACAATGGCTACACCATGTCCCTGACGGATCATCCGGCCGTAAAGCTGTACGGTGTCTCCCCAACGGCCCATTACAAATATTTCGATGCCTATCTGCTTGCCGACGAGGCCTATGTAATCACCGACGCCGAATATAAAATGGGAGACGGCAACTGGACTGAAGTGAACGGGACATCTGGCTGCAAGCTTGTGAGGGCCGACAATGGCGTGGACAATCTTTACAGAATATCCATCCGCCCGGAATATCAGAACGTCACCGGCGACGTGACGCTGCGTGTAAGCGGCGAGCAACACGAGCGACACACAATCACATGGAAAAACGGAACTGCAGAATACCTGGACCTTGAGAAAAGCACTTTGCCGACTCTCGCCATAAACGGCGACATGGTTTACGCGGAGCTTTACGTAAACAATCAATACTATCTGAACGGCGCCACGGCATCCGCCGAAGGTACCGGCATCGAGACCATGAACCGCTGCTATGTCCGGTTCACTATGCCCAAGGAAGATGTGACCGTCACTCTTGATTTCCTCAGCAAAGTGCCTGTAGGCTATACGCAGAGCGAGCATGTCTTAAAAGCGCAGATGTATGACGCTCCGGATACATACTATGGTGTCCCTACAGAAATCGGCATTCCCGGTGAAGACGTTTATCTTTTCGTGAATGTGGAGGAAGGCTACAAGCCGATGATAGCCACTACCGACGACGGCAAGACATTCAACTTCCAGTACTATGGCCCGAACCACGCCGGTCTCCCCTATTATTGTCCCGTGACCATCTCCGAGGGGGCGGCGTCAATGACGGCGTCAGTAAATTGCGAGAAGGCCTGGACGATTTCTTCAGAACAGGTAGTTGAGTTCGGCAACGGTGGCGTTTATGCCGCCGACGAAACCGTCAACTTCGCCATGCAGGTTCCAGCAGGGAAGCAGATTGACACTGTCAAGGCCGTGACCGCTTCAGGCACGGAGGTGCCTGTGACGCTCGACCTTCCTTACGGAACATTGGTAATGCCGGGGGAAGATGTGACCGTAACCGTGACATACTCCGATCTCACTGCGGGAGACACTGTAACCGTGATAGCCGATTATGACCAGGACCAGTACGGTGTGAACAGCTCCACCAATTATGACTGGGATTTCGCCGAAGGGTTCACTATGGACAAAGGCGCCACATTCTATCTCAGCGTAATCGACTACTATGGCGAGAACTTCTATGTAGGCGTCAAAGTCGGCGAGACTGTAACTGTCTATCCTGCGGTGCAGGACGAAGATTCCGGTGAATATTCATTCGGCAAGGCCATTGTGGCCGACGGCAACGTAACCATTAAAGTCCGCGCCTCCGAATCCGCCATCACATTCTGACACCAGAAAATCCCCGACATTAAAGTGTGCTGAATATTTAATAAACACACTCTTACAATAGGTAAACATTCCCACCGGATGTTTACCTCTTTTTTTTTTTGCATTCCCACATGTTGAGTTATCGCCACATCACCTGATAATTCATAACTCTAACTTCTGACTAAAATAACCCCTAATAACTCATAATTCTGACCTCTGACTTAACATTGAATGGAAAGGCGTGCTCATAGCCGCCGGCGTACTATTCCTCTCAATATTTTACCGACTTCAGTTTCTCTAATTCAGAAAATTTTAGTAAATTTGGCGTTGAATAAGTTAATACAATATAAACGCTTATGAAAGTAGGTAATTTGTTTATGCTGGCAGCATTGCTGCCGATGTTGATGCTGACAGGCTGTAAGTCCGATGATGACGATGTCTTGATCTGGGACATTTATCCTATTACAATGTATGCCTACATCGCTGATGCCGACGGCAACAATCTGCTGGATCCGGAAGTGGAAGGCAATATCGTGGACCAGCCTATGACCGTGGAATATAAAGGGATGAGCTATGATGTGCAGTGGAAGACTCTGTGGCCCAATCACAGTGACACAAGAGCATACATGGCCCGTTTCCACGGAGCGCTTCATCATCCGGCCGACGTATACAATCCAGCATCTGCCGACAACCCATGGGTTCTTGAAATCGGTGAATTGCCCGGCGATGAAGACTATGATGAGACAATACTTCTGAAATACAAAGACAAGGTGTTCAACATCCGAGTCGTCAACAAATTCACCTGGACCAAAGGCAAACCCAATGTCGATGCAGTGGTCTACCTCAACGGCCAGCGGCTCCCTGACCGCCGCCTTAAGATCGTACTCTGAAAACGCTCTCCCCTATAAAAATGGAGAAAGTTCAAGTTTATATGGTTGTAAGATACACGACCCCGCTGGGGTCGCAGACTACGCGCTATCTATAACCCAGGGTTGATGGATGAACATGGCAGTTCATCCATCAACCCTGGGCCAAAATACCCAACCTCTAACGAGGTTGGGAAGTCCACTCGATGCTATAAAACTAACTCCAACGAGGTTGGAAAGTCTCAGATTAAAGTATTCTTGAGTAGGACGGCGGTCGGTCAGCGAACCAGGACTTTGCGGCCGCTCTGAATGTAGAGGCCGGGGGTGCGAGGCCCGGTTACAGGTAGGCCGTGGATGTTGTACCATTGATGGGATTCCGCGCCGCTAAAATCGGGAAGGATGTCTTCAATGCCGCTGGTGGCGTAGCCGCACAGGGCTTTCAGAGCAGCCGTGGCTTTGCCGGTGGTGGAATCGAACAAAGGGGCGTTGTACCAGCCGGAGAGATCGCTGTTGTAGGCGTTATATTCCAGCCACCACCAGAACAGTCCGTCCACATCCTTGTACTTGTCAAGTTCTTCTAACAGATCCGTCACAAACTTGGCCTGTCCCTCTTCACTGTATGGCCACGTTGCGGTATTGTCATGCGTGGTGCCGGGCACCTCCCACTTATAGCTGTAGCCGGTCTCCACTATCATGATATTCTTGGACGGGAAACCGGTCTGCAAAGTCTGCAAAGCACGGTCCAGAACATTCATGTTGCCATGGAAATAAGGATAATAGCTCAGTCCGATTATATCGTAAGGCACCTGCATCTCGGCCATCTTCTGGTAGAAATTGCTCAGCACACCAACCTGCGCCACGCGCTCCGTATGAAGAATGATCTTGGCATCGGGACAAATCTCATTACAAGCCTTGACCGCCTGTTTCAGCAATGTTCCGAAACGTTCCCAGTTGGAGTCATCACCCATCAAAGCTTTCTTTGAATCGGACGTGCCTACCGGTCCCCACAGCATACCGTAGCTGATCTCGTTGCCGGGCTGTATGAACGCCGGCACAACACCATAATCCTTCAACTGTGTCAGCACATCCTTGGTGTAATCATAGATCTTCTTATAAAGTTGCTCGTCGCTCAGCCCCTCCCAATCAACCGGAGTCCATTGCTTTGCGGGATCGGCCCATGTGTCGCTGTAATGGAAATCAAGCATCAGATCCATGCCTGCGTCTACGATACGTTTGCACAGCGGCTTGATATACTCCAGATCCTGACAGGCGTTAGGATCGTATTTAGTGTCAGGATTCGCGTCATTCCCATGCAATTGTTTATACTTCGTAGGATTCACGAACAGACGAACGCGCATGGCGTTCATCCCCTGCTGCCTGAGCCAGGGAATCAGATCTGCGATAGGCTCGCCCTCATGCGTCTTGTACTGACTTCCGGCCTTCTCATACTCCGGCAACAATGATATGTCGCCGCCCACATAATGCTGCGCCGCCAGCGCGGGCGCAACCGCCGCGATGATCAACGCCGACAACAGATTTTTAATTTTCATATTATTCAGCTGATAAGATTTTCTATTATAATGCTATCATAGCTAATTTAGCTATTTTAGCTAAGACAGCTATTGTAGCTAAGACAGCTATTACAGAAAAAAGGAGACCGGAACCGGCCTCCTTCTTTGAATTTTATTGATTTTTATTGATCAATCCTCTTCCTCGGCAACGATCTCGAAAGCCACCTCGGCGGTAACTTCCTTATGGAAACGGATCTTAGCCACATGCTCTCCGAGCGTACGGGCGGGCTCGAGGTCAATGATCTTGCGATCAACTTCGTGACCCAGTTTCAGAAGAGCGTCGGCGATTGCAGCGGCACCTACACTACCGTAGATATTGCCGTTTGCGGCAGCCTTTGCCACGATCACAGGGCGAACACCTTCCAGAGCGGCTGCGGCTGCCTGAGCCTCCGCGAGCACTGCGGCGATCTTGTGGGCCTGCTGACGCTGGTCCTCGGCAAGACGCTTCAGAGAAGCGCTGGAGGCGATGATGGCCAGACCCTGCGGAATCAGATAGTTACGGCCGTAGCCGTCCTTTACCTCTACGATATCATCCTTATAACCTAAGCTCGGGATGTTCTGCTTCAAAATTACTTTCATCTTTCTGTGCTTTATCGGTTATACAATGATTATTTCATCAAGTCGGTTACGTAGGGCAGGAGCGCCAGATGACGCGCGCGCTTTACGGCCTGTGCCACACGGCGCTGGAACTTCAGCGAAGTGCCGGTGATGCGGCGGGGCAGAAGCTTGCCCTGCTCGTTGAGGAACTTCTTCAGGAACTCAGGATCCTTGTAGTCGATATACTTGATACCGCTGCGCTTGAAACGGCAGTATTTCTTCTTCTTGACGTCTACTGTCAGGGGAGTGAGATAACGGATTTCGTTGTTTGCTGCCATGATTATGCCTCCTTCTGTTCTGTTGCCTCGGCTACTGCTTCAGCGGGTTTCTCTGCTGCTTTTGCTGCTCTCAGATTACGACGCTTCTCGGCGTACTCCACAGCGTACTTGTCCAGACGGAAAGTCAGGAAACGGATCACGCTCTCGTCACGGCGATAAGCCGTCTCAAGACGCTTTACAATCGTAGGCTCGGCCTCGAACTCAAACAGTACGTAGAAGCCTGTCGACTTCTTCTGGATAGGATAAGCCAGCTTGCGGAGGCCCCAAAGCTCCTCGTTGACCAGCTTCGCGTCGTTCTCTTTCAGAACGTCCTTGAATTTCTCTACCGCTTCCTTCATCTGATCGTCAGACAAAACGGGAGTTAAAATGAAAACGGTCTCGTAATGATTCATTTTGTTATTAAATATATGTTTTTGCATAACTATGGACGGCTCTTTCGGGTCGTCCACAGTTTTTCGGTTGCAAAATTACAATTTTTTTTGGAATTATCCAAATTATATTCCGGGATAGCTTCTTTAGCTACCTATGATAGCTATTGTAGCTAATATAGCTATTGTAGCTAATATAGCTATGATACTACTTTAGCTAAAATAGCTTGGCTTTAGCCGCGGATCACTCCTCGTAGAGGTAATCCTTGAGCATATCCGGGCGGAATCCGGCGATGAATCCGGCGTGCTCGTTCACCTTGGCCTGTCCCATGCGGACGAACACATTCAGCGATGTCCGGAAACCGGCGTTGCGCTTGGTGTCGTCCAGCAACAGATAGCCCATCACAATGTAACCGGCCATCTCAACCAGGCGACGCGCCATGAATTCCTGATACTTGGCGTCGTCGACTCCGTTGACGATCTCCACCGCCTCGGCGTACTGCTGGGTCATGGTCTCGAGGATGCCCTTGATGTCCTGATCCTCGGGAAGGCACTCCAGCGACTCCTGGCTCTTGATCCATTCCAGATAAGTTCCGGTGGTGACGTGGCGGATGGCGGCCACTACCTGCAGCTGAGTCGTACCCTCATAGATGGATGTGATGCGCGAATCGCGATAGATGCGCTCGCAGGCGTAATCCTTCATGAAGCCCGAACCTCCATGGATCTGGATACAGTCGTAGGC
>USIY01000051.1 GCA_900554845.1 uncultured Bacteroidales bacterium
TTATTATCCCCATACTAACCTGACAAAAATTTATGACTGACGCTGCCGACATAAATGACACATACCGACGAGTGCCGCCCTGGGCGTGGATTCCTACCCTCTACATCTCCGAAGGACTCCCCTATTTTGCCGTCAATACTTTGACCGTTCTCATGTTCGTAAAACTTGGGATCAGTCTCGAGGATATGGCGTTCTATACCGGGTGGCTTTATCTACCATGGGTCATCAAACCTTTCTGGGCGCCTTTCGTCGATTTGTTCAGGACAAAGCGCGAGTGGATATTGACGATGCAGCTGCTGATAGGGTTATGCATGGGGGCGGTTGGCCTTCTGCTTCCCACAAGCTTCTTCTTCAGTTCCACTCTCATAGTGTTCTGGTTGATGGCTTTCTTCTCCGCCACTCACGACGTCGCCGCCGACGGTTATTATATGTTGGCGCTCACACCCCACAATCAGGCGGCCTTCGTAGGAGTGCGCTCCACATTCTATAGAATCGCCTCAGTCATAGGCCAAGGCGGTCTGGTGATTCTGGCGGGAATGCTGGAAACCAGATGTACTTCCGTTTCCGACGCTTGGAAATGGGTATTTCTGATACAATCCGTTTTCTTTCTGCTTGTGGCGCTCTACCATATGTTTTGTCTGCCACACAGTGAAAACGACAAACCGATACCGGGTGTAACCGTAAGGTCTATAGTCCGTGATTTCTCCATGACATTCGTGACATTTTTCAAGAAACCGCATATCGTTTCGGCATTGGCGTTCATGCTTCTGTACCGTCTGCCGGAAGCCATGTGCCTGAAACTCACCCAACCTTTCATGGTCGCCTCCCGCGAAGAAGGAGGATTGGGCCTTACGACCGCCCAAGTGGGATTCGCCAACGGGACTGTTGGAGTGATCGCTCTATTGGCCGGAGGAATTCTCGGAGGTGTCGCGATATCAAAAGGAGGACTAAAGAAATGGCTGTGGCCCATGGCGTTGTCACTGACTTTGCCATGCATATTCTACTGCTTTCTGGCTATGTTCCAGCCGGACAATTTCGCTTTGGTATGCTCAGCCGTGGGAATCGAGCAATTCGGCTACGGATTCGGGTTCACGGCATTCATGCTGTATTTGATTTACTTCAGCCGGGGAGAGAGCCAAACCTCGCATTATGCATTCTGTACGGCCTTCATGGCGTTAGGAATGATGATTCCGGGAATGTTCGCCGGATGGCTGCATAAAATTTTCAGCCGATACGACATTTTAGGTATGGGTGGTCCCACAGGTTATGTCAATTTCTTCTGGTGGGTGATGCTTTGCTGTGTCGCCACTTTCGCAGTATGCAAGTCTTTGCACATCGATCCTGAATTCGGCAAAAAGAAATGACCATGCGCAAAAGACTTTCCGACATAAGCATATCGCTGACGCTCCTGATTTCAGGTTGCGCCATGCTTTTGCTGTCGGGATGCTCTTCCACAAAGTTCGTGCCCGAAGGAAGATTTCTGCTTGATGACGTACGCGTGCATGTAAACGATACGACCGGAACGTTCACAAACCGAGAACTTGTTTCTTATCTTCGTCAGCGCCCCAACAACAAGTTCCTGAACATGACCAAGATGCGTCTCGGGGTATATAACCTGTCGGGTCAGGACTCCACCAGATGGTGGAACAAATGGATGCGCCGTATGGGCGAGGCGCCCGTGCTGTTCAGCGAAGAGGCAACGGAAAATGACGCCCGACAGCTTCTGCGCGCGGTAAACAACGCCGGATTCCTGCATGCTTCCGTACGTACCGACTCGTTCCCCAACCATGCCAAAAAGAAAACGAAACTGGAATACACCGTGGATCTGGGTTCACCGCATATCATAAAATCAATAAATTATGAATTCCCAAACGATACCGTCAGGGAATTCGTGATGGTTGATTCATTGCGGTTTCCGGTTCATGCCGGCGACAGACTGGACCGTAATATTCTGGAGGAACAACGTGACATAGTGACTACAGGGCTGCAGAACCATGGCTACTGGGCGTTCGGCAAGGAATATATCACCTTCACGGCCGACACATCCGAGAATTCCAGAATGGTGGACCTCACTATGAGGATACAACCGCCACGGCAACGACAGGATTCCATTTCCTTCATGTTGTCGCACCATCGCCGCTATATTGTTCGAAATATATACTATATTCCCGATTACAATGCCGCGGAGTGTCCGGATCCCCGGGATTATAAGGCATACGACACGGTAGATTACAAAGGCGTAACAATCCTTTATAGCAAAAAACGATATCTACGGCCAAGCGTTCTGGCAGAAAACTGCTTTTTCAGACGCGGCGAAATTTACCGCGCCCATGATCTGAACAATACATACACAGCGTTGGGACGCCTTTCGATATTGAAATTCATCAACATACGTATGGTTCCATCGGGAACCATCGGTCAGGACGGCCTTCTTGACGTGTACATTTTGCTGACGCCGGACCGTAGCCAATCGTTCTCACTGGAAGTGGAG
Source organism: uncultured Bacteroidales bacterium (assembly GCA_900554845.1). Classification (GTDB taxonomy): domain Bacteria; phylum Bacteroidota; class Bacteroidia; order Bacteroidales; family Muribaculaceae; genus Lepagella. The sequence goes on from USIY01000051.1 coordinate 2,492, forward strand.
GGCACAAACTCCGAAGGCGATTTAGGCTTTGCTCTCGCATTGGCCTACGCACACCGAAACGTTGCCAAAGGATCGGAATTGCTGAATGTGAGGCTTCGCGGATCATACCAGGCCCTGAACGGTAACCTGGAAGGTTTCATTCATGACAGATTCATGGAATACGGAGCGGATTTTTCCTTGACCTTTCCTAAATTCAAGGCACCGTTTCTTAAGGAAAGTTTCAAACGAAGAATACGTGCCACCACCGAGATTAACCTGAGCATAAACTACCAGGAGAGACCCGAGTATACCCGTATAGTGTCGGCGGCCGGGTGGAGTTACAAATGGGCGCGCCGCAACTCCCCTACGCGTTATGTATGGACGCCGTTGGACATATCATACGTATATCTGCCGGCAAGCACAAACGACTTCATCGACCAGATAGCCCCTGACAATCCATTGCTGCGATACAGTTATGAAGACCACTTCATCATGCGCGCAGGTTTCCAGTTCTACCATACCACCAAGAAACCCACCTTGCCGGGCATAAGGAATTTCCTGCAACGCGATGTGCTTACTTACCGGGCGAATGTGGAAATAGCCGGAAATCTTTTGTTTGCAATAAACTCTATATTCACACCGCGCAAGAACTTCCATGAAGATCCATATAAAGTGTTTGGAATAAGGTACTCCCAATATTTCCGCGCCGACGGAGATTTCACATATCTTCATTCGTTTGACCACCGTAACGCACTTGCGTGTCACGTAGGACTTGGAGTGGGTGTACCTTATGCCAATTCTTCCATATTGCCTTTTGAGAAACGCTTCTACGGGGGAGGCGCCAACGGTGTGCGAGGCTGGTCAGTCCGGACTCTCGGACCCGGAAAATATCCGGCTACAAACTCCCAGTCGGATTTCATTCACCAATGCGGAGACATACGGCTGAACCTCAGTGTGGAATATCGCGCGAAAATGTTCTGGGTGGTGGAAGGTGCGTTGTTTATCGACGCCGGCAACATCTGGACAATACGCGATTATGAATCACAGCCCGGAGGAGTGTTCAGATTCAATCAGTTCTACAAGCAGATCGCCATGGCCTATGGTGCCGGTATCAGGCTGGACTTCAACTATTTCCTGATACGATTTGATCTGGGCATGAAAGCACGCAACCCTGCTGTGAATCAGGAACCATGGCCGCTGATTCATCCGAACTGGAGCCGGGACCATGCTTTCCATTTCTCGATAGGTTATCCCTTCTGAGTTGTTATTATAATATACGTCGTTTTGACTTAAAAACAATAGAGATTCCGATTATGAAAAAATATGTGATATTCGATCTTGACGGCACATTGCTCAATACGATAGCCGACCTGGGCAACGCATGCAACCATGCTTTGCAACAGGCCGGATTCTCAACGCATCCACTCTCGGCCTACAACTATATGGTGGGCAACGGTGTGCGCAAACTTTTGGAACGGGCGGAGCCTGATGCCGGTCCGGACACCATAGATACCCTTCTGAAGTATTTCCGGGAATATTACGACGACCATTGCATGGACATGACCAAACCTTACCCCGGCATTCCCGAACTTCTTATGGACCTCCGCGACCGCGACATAGCTCTGGCGGTGACAAGCAAGGCCGCCGTAGAGAAAATAATCGGCCATTATTTCGGGGACATCCGGTTTGCGTGTGTCCTCGGCGAAGACGGTGAACGTCCGAGAAAGCCGGATCCATCCATAGTGTTCGAGGCTCTGAATATCCATCCCACACCCAAAAAAGAGGTACTGTACGTAGGGGACTCGGCAGTAGATATGGAAACTGCGCGAAGAGCGTGCCTGGAATCCTGCGGGGTTACATGGGGATTCCGCCCTGTTTCCGAACTGCAGTCCGCCTACGCCGACAATATCGTGTCGAAACCTTCGGAAATCCTTGACATCGCAATCCGTTAAGGATATTGCCCCGATGGATTGCGGGATATTAAGTTAAGGTCTGCGCAACATCAGCAGCGTCCATAAGATAGTGATCAGCGTCACGCCTGTATCGGCGAATACCGCGGCCCACAACGTTGCGATTCCGAAAGCACCAAGAATCATCACGATGGCCTTTACGCCGAGAGCGAACGCAATATTCTCCACAATGGTCAGCTCCACACGTCGCGACAGTCTGATGGCCCTTACCATCATCGAGAGGTTGTCGCCGGAAATAATCACGTCCGCTGTATCCATCGCCATGCCAGTGCCCATCGTCCCCATAGCCACTCCCACATCCGCGGATGCTATGGCGGGGGCGTCGTTTACACCGTCGCCGACAAAAGCTGTGGGCGCCCCTTTGCGCATATCGTCCACAATTTTCTGCTTGTCCTGGGGCAAAAGTTCCGACCGCCATGAATCGGCGCCTACCTCCCGGGCCACCCGTTCCACCGCCGGACCTCTGTCGCCCGACAATATTGTCACCTTTATCCCAAGGCGGTGCAGCTGAGAAATCGTGTCCTTGGCCTCCTCCTTGACCGTGTCGAGCAAATAGATAGAGCCGATATATTTGTCCTCAACGGCCACACAAATCCTTGAGCCGGCCTTGTCGGATTCCGGCACGGTTATGTTAAGCGACTTCAACAACTTTCCGGAACCCACCACTATATGCTTGGCTCCGATACGGCCCTGTATACCGTGGCTCACGGCTTTGACATCCGCTGCGAGAGGCACTGTTATATGTTTGTCAGCGGCATATTCGCATATCGATTTTGCCAAAGGATGCGTCGAATCGGCATCGATCGAGGCGGCATAGGCAATCACCGTGTCTTTATCGTAACCATCCGCTGCGTCCACACCGTCCACATGGAATTCACCGGTTGTCAACGTCCCTGTCTTGTCGAACACCACATTGCGGATTTTGCGCATCGAGTCAAGATAGGTCGACCCTTTGAACAACAATCCTATTTTAGAGGCCGTACCCAACGACACGAAATAACTCAGAGGAATACTTACCACCAGCGCGCACGGACAGGAACAAACCAGGAATACAAGCGACCGACGGAACCACAGTTGCCATGCAAAGGGATCTCCCTTAATTGACAACACGATCCATGGAATAAAAAATATCGCCAATGCAAGTCCGAACACAATAGGGGTATACCATCTGGTGATACGTCGCAACATTGTCTCAGTGTGCGACTTGCCGGACTGAGCGTCCTCAATCATCTTCAGGATACGCGTCATTGAAGAATCGTCGAAAGCCCGCAACGTAACGGCCTCTATAGGTCGATCCACAGGAATTATACCCGAAGGCAGTTCATCTCCGGGATTGAATGCCCGCGGTACAGATTCCCCGGTGATGGCTGCCGTATCGAATTCCACAGAAGTCTCTCCTGATAATTTGGCATCTATGGGTACTCTTTCGCCAGGCTGAACAAGAATACGGGTCCCAACAGGAAGATTCTTGGGGCTGACAGTTCGTTTAACTCCGTTTTCAACCACCGTCGCGGAGTCAGGCATTCGTCCCAATAGTGATTTGATTCGTCTACGTACGTCATCGGACGCCGAATCCTCCAGCTTCTCGCCTAATGAATAGAACAACAACACCGCAACGGCCTCAGGATATTCCCCGATTAAGAAAGCGCCGACCGCAGCCGCGACCATCAGCGTGAATTCGTTCATGACGCTTCCCTCACGCCAGCTTTCAATCATTTCATTCAGCACGGGAATTCCAACCGGCATAATCGCTATGACATAAGCGGCCAGCGCGAACCAGTTCACTCCCGTGGTACCTGCGCCCTGCAGTTGCGAGAACATGCCGAAATGCTGCAGCAACACACATAGTATCAGCAACGCTCCGCATATCAGTTCCCGAGCGTATCTCTTAAAAAATCCTACGTGTCCGGCCTCACCATGTGCATGATGATGCTCATGGTGATGTCCCCCGGGATTATTGTGTCCGTGACAATGTCTGCATTCCTTTGCCATAATGTGATTCTGTTTGTAGAAAATAATTTGGTTCTTAGAAACTGTTTAAATTTCTTTCGATAATTTTATTATAAGAGTTCTTTCAAGGCTTTTAAGAATCTTTTTGCCTGTTTTCGCCAAGTCTCGGCAGTCGAAACCGAAAGGTTTCTCCTTTCTCAACTTGCAAAAACATCTCAAAAATCTTCTCAAAATCCTTTGAAAATAAATTTAAACAGTTTCTTAAACTTTTACAAAATTACAACAAACAGGATGCACATCTTGTGCAATGTCACTGCGACAGGGAACATTTGGGACAAAGTCCTGATATAATATAGGAAATGTCGGATATCTGAAAGCCTTCGGGAAGTTTTGGGATGTCGATACGCATAGATTCAAGACATAACGTCGCACCGCACCGCAAGCAATGGAAATGCGCGTGACTGTCGGCCGCGTGGTGACTGTGTTCGGAAGGACAACATTCATATTTCGGAACACCAGTGCCGTCATCGATCACATGCAGCAGTCCCGCTTCCGTGAATGTGGCCAGCGATCGGCTGATAGTGGACCGGTCCACAGTGTCCAATTCAATTTCCAGTTCCTGCGCCGACACCGTCCCGTGACGCTTAGTAAGCGCCGCAAGCAACATAGTACGCACTGCGGTGGGACGCACCCCGTGATCCAAAAGCTTTTTCTCAATGTCCATTGTCCTGTATCCAACTATATTATTTTAACGTAACCGGGCCGTAAAAAATTGGACCGCGTCCGACATGCAGTCGTTCGCGGTCCGCCATAAATATGAGAAATTTCAATCTTAGATGATGCCCTGTGCCAGCATAGCGTCGGCCACCTTCATGAAACCGGCGATGTTGGCGCCCTTCATATAATTGATGTAGCCATCCGGCTGACGTCCGTACTCAACGCATGCCGCATGAATGTTGTTCATCATTTCGTGCAACTTGCGGTCAACCTCTTCGGCGCTCCACTGCAAGTGCTCGGCGTCCTGGCTCATTTCCAGACCGGACACACCCACACCGCCGGCGTTAACAGCCTTGCCGGGTGCATAGGGCACCTTGTTGCTGAGGAACGTGTCGATTGCCTCGGCAGTGCAGCCCATATTGGAAACCTCCGCAACCATCAGCACCTTATTGGCCACGATCTGTTTTGCATCGGCTTCGCTTACCTCGTTCTGCGTAGCGCACGGCAGACAGATGTCGACTTTCTGCTCCCAGGGCTTGCGGCCGGGGAAGAACGTCGAACCGGGGAACTTGTCGGCGTAGGGAGCTACTATGTCGTTGCCGCTCGCGCGCAGTTCCAGCATATATTCGATCTTCTCGTCATTCAGTCCGGCGGGATCGTAAATGTAACCGTCGGGACCGGAGATAGTCACAACTTTCGCACCGAGTTCGGTGGCCTTCTTGGCGGCGCCCCATGCCACGTTGCCGAAACCGGAGATGGCTATGGTCTTGCCCTTGATGTCCTGGCCCAGATCTTTCAGAACGTTAACAGTGTAGTAAAGGGCACCGTAACCGGTTGCTTCGGGACGAATACGGCTTCCGCCAAAGCTCAGGCCCTTGCCTGTGAATGTTCCGGTGTTCTCGCGGGCAAGTTTTTTATACATACCGTACATGTATCCGACTTCACGGCCGCCTACGCCGATATCGCCGGCGGGAACGTCGCGGTCGGGACCAAGATTTTTCCACAGACCGAGGATGAAGGCCTGGCAGAAACGCATGATTTCGCCATTGCTCTTACCGCGGGGCGAGAAATCACTGCCGCCCTTAGCACCGCCCATAGGCAATGTGGTGAGCGCGTTTTTGAAAGTCTGCTCGAAGCCGAGGAATTTCAGGATTGAAAGATTCACGGATGCGTGGAAACGGATACCTCCCTTGTACGGGCCGATAGCGTTGTTGAACTGCACACGGTAGCCGATATTGTTCTGAACCTCGCCCTTGTCGTCTACCCAGCTCACACGGAATGTAAAGATGCGGTCAGGCTCGACCATGCGCTCGATAATACGCGCCTTTTCCCATTCGGGATGCTCGTTATAAACCTCTTCTACGGACAGAAGCACTTCACGTACTGCCTGGTGGAACTCTTTCTCGCCAGGATGACGAGCCTCGAGTCCGGCCATGATTTCATTGATTTTCATGACTGTGTTTTTTAGATTTAAGATTTCCGAAGTCCTTTAGAAATATATTAAACCAGTTTCTTTGGAAACTTCGTTGCAAATCTACAAACTTTCCCGTTAATCACCAAACAAAATTATATGTTTAAAGACATATAATAAGTGGCTAATAGAAATTAATGAACATGAAAAGAAATTATTTTTTAGGAGTTTTCTTTCTGAAATGAAGGAGTTATTGCCACATAGTAACTGAATTACAGGAAGAAAACAACAAAAAAGAACGAGTTTTCATGTTATGCCCATTATCTACCAATGATCATTAATTTCTATTAGCCACTAAAAAAAAGGTGTGCCTTTCGGCACACCTTCCTTATTTGTTTGAATAATTTTTACTTCTGAGTGAAGATTACGATACGGTTCCAGTCGTTGGTGCTGTAGGGCTGAACCTCGCTACCGTCGTACTTAACTGTGAGACGGTCAGCTGCGATACCGTAGTCGTTGGTAAGAGAGTTGGCAACTGCCTCGGCACGACGCTTGGAGAGCTCCAAGTTGTACTCGGCTGTACCGGTGTCCTTATCGGCGTAACCTACAACCATAACCTTCTCGTTGGGGTTAGCCTTCAGCCACTCGGCCATGTTGTAAACGTTAACTTCCTCGGTAGGCATGATCTTGTCGCTGTTGATCATGAAGCGAACGGTGCTCATAAGAGGAGCGTTCACGCAATCCTTCTGAACAACTTCAGGACAGGGGAGCTGAGCCTGCAGGGCGGCAACTTCCTGACCGCAAGCCAGCAGCTGGGCGCGGAGGTCGTTCACCTGACCGTTCAGGGCAGCGATCTGAGATACATAGTTGCACTCGTTGAATGTGTTCCAGCCACGGCCACCGATGTTGAAGTTGAAACCACCCATAGCGCTTACGAGAGCGTCGATGGAAGAACCGGTTGCGTAGTTGTTCCAGTTGTCGCCGTAGAACTGTGCGCGTGCCTCTGCGAAGAAGTCAACATACTTGCACAGACGGAAACGGAACTGGATACCTGCGGATACGGGGAGTGTCCACTGAACGCGCTTTGAGTGATAACCACCTGCGTTCATCAGGTTGTCAACGCCCTGGAAGGGAGGCCATTTCTGACCGCCGGCCTTGAAATCCCAGGTTACGCCGCCACCAAGACCGAAGAACGGTATGATGCTGAAAACGCGGTCGGCCTTATAGCTGATGGAGTTCAACATATCCCACATCATTTCAACCTGCAGGTTGGCACCCTTCATGTGAACGAAGTCTGCGCGGGCGGGATTTTCGCCCAGAGCGGCGTCAAAGTGGAGAGAACCACCGATACCCTTGATACGGAATCCGATATAAGGAGAAATCCAACGGCCGAAACCTACACTGTATGTGCCGGTCCATTTTGCACCGTCAACAGCCTTCATGGCATCTGCGCCCATACCGCGCTCTACGAGGGGCTGGTTGCCACCGGCGCTGATCTCGATGAACCAGTTGTTGCGCCAATTTGAGAAATAGTGGTCGGTGTTGTCACAGGTAAACTCTGTTACCGAAACAGCATCATCCACGAAAACATCCTGTGCTGCGGCGGAGTTGCATACAAATGCTCCAGCACACAGGGCCATCACGTAGTAAAGATTTTTAGCTTTCATAACACTTGTGATTTTGGATTATTATTTTCTTATTTTTCAGTAAAACGTTAAGAACTTTTAATTTGTTTGCACAAACTGAATTTTTAACGCTTGGACAGCCGATTTTATGTCAAACAATAAAAAATATATACGATTTCAACATTGTCGCCAACTACGTCCCGATCTTACTTAAAAGCCTGACAAGTGCGCCAAATGCGTGATTTGGCGGCATGTAATTGTTAACACCTGCTAAAATCTTCTGCAAAATTACACATTTTTTTATTAAAACCAACAAAAGTGTTGAAAATAATTTAACATTACGTCGAAAAATAGTAACTTTACACATCAAAATGAAAGCTAAGCGTCGATATATACTCAGTCTGGAGGACCAGGCCTACCAGCGCACGCGATTCTCGATGAGTTTCCGTCCGCTGTATATGTGGCTCGCGGCAGCCGCTGCGGTGACCGTTCTTATAATTTTGGCAGGAATAGTGATTTTGGTAAGTCCATTGAGCAAGCTTCTTCCCGACTATTTGCCTGAATCACAACGAATGGCGTCACTTCAGGCCATTATGCGAGTGGATTCGCTCAACAACGTTATTGTACTCAACAACGCATGGATCAGCAATTTTCAGCGTATCACCGATACCGACAGACCAGCCTCCGACTCCATTGAATACGCCCGCGATCCCTATGAGTACAATCCCGACTCATTGCCCGACGCCTCTCCTCTGGAACGCCAGTTCGTCAACGCCATGGAGGAAAGGGAACGTTACAATATCTCTGTGCTGGCCCCCCTTGACGCCGACGGAATGCTCTTCGTGCCGGTGGCCCCCCAGGCGTATTATGACGCCGAGGCCAGGAAAGCCACTGACCCTACTATACTTCTCCCATCAGAAAATCCCGTCCAGGCCGTGGCCGACGGTACGGTCCTGGCTGTTTTCTTCAATACTCAGGCTCGTGGATATACGATTCTTGTACAGCATGCACGCGGCTTCGTATCCAGTTATGCCCATCTGGGTTCCCCGCTCGTGGTGACAGGCGACGACGTAAGCGCCGGACAACCTCTGGCTTTTCCTCCTGCTCCCGACAACCGTGCCAACCGATGGATCCAGCTCCGGATATGGCATAACGGCACTCCTCTTACTCCTTATAAAATAGCCGGAAGGGAATAAGAGTTGAAAAAATCGCTTTTTTTCATTAATTTTGTAACTTGAAATACCTCCGGACATAGCTTCCCGAACCCATTTGGGACATTCATTGCATACCTCCGGAGTCATCGCCACATCAATGACATCTGAATTACAAGACATTACCATATTAGGAAGCACCGGCAGCATAGGAACCCAGACTCTGGATGTGGTGCGCGCTCACAGCGACCGATTCCGCGTCCGTATTCTGACAGCCGGACACAACTGGCGTCTGCTCGCCGACCAGGCGCGTGAATTTCATCCCGACCTGGTAGTCATCGCCGATGAATCAGCCTATTCCGATC
>USIY01000052.1 GCA_900554845.1 uncultured Bacteroidales bacterium
CCGCCATAGCGGCCGGAATGAAAGCTATATGGAATTTCACTCCTTACCGCGTGAAAGTCGCCGAAGGTGTGGTGATGGCCAATACCTCAATCTATGCCCATCTGGCGCTGATTTATAACCGTCTCAGAGAATTGTAAAAATGAAGATATTCGCAGTGGTCCGCAATTATGGAGAGATATGCGACGGCTCTCCGTTCGGAAAGGGAGCGTTGTCATGGTTCGAAATACCCGACTCATCGCTGCTGCGCTCGGGGCAGCCCTTCTTTGTGCCGGACTTCGCGGAGGAATTCCGGGTTTTCCCAACGGTGGTCTATCGCGTGTCCCGTCTGGGCAAAGGTATAGCGGCCCGTTTTTCCAAAAGGTATTTTGATGCGGTAACTTTGGGATGTTGCGCCGTGGCCGTGGATTTGCTCGGTAATTTGCGCTCTCATGGCGAGCCGTGGTGTAGGGCGGTTGCTTTCGACAAATGCTGTATGCTCGGGAATTTCGTTCCTTTGGATGATTTCCCGGACCGATGGGTCGTGAAGTGCGGAGATATTGAAGCCCTTTACAATATGGATGATATTCGTCATGGTGTCGGCGAGGTGCTGGAAAGCCTGAGCCGAGACATTACGGTCAAGGAAGGCGACATGATAATGGCAGCATTATATCCTGAGGGACTGCCGCTCCGCATAGGCACGAAACTTATGGCCCGGCCTGAGAATGACTCTGCCGGAGGAATTTGTGCATTAGATATAAACATCAGATGATCTTCTCAAAAATCCTCGATCTCCTTTGCGCGGCCGTCGTAATGACGGCATGTCCCTTTATGGCTTTCGCAGGCCAATATAAATTCAGCGCGAGAAGCGCGCTGGCGCATGGACGATGGGTGAAGATCGGCGTGGCCGATGCCGGTGTCTATGAATTGTCCTATTCCCGTTTGAAGGAAATGGGGCTGACGCCGGAGAAAGTGTCGGTTTATGGATATGGAGGAATGACCACTCCTTACTCATTGGTGATCGGAGGAAAGAATAATGTCTCCGATGATCTCATTCCGGTGCCGGTGTATAGATCCGGCGATAAAATATATTTTTATGCCCGCGGACTTTCCGATCCGACCATAGGCGAAGAGGGTTATACCTTCGGCGACAGGAATGTTTTTACGAATCAAGGGCATTATTTCCTTACGGACAGCCGGACACCGGTGGACATGCGAAAGGGCGCCAACGCCTCGGAGTTGCAGGCATCCGCGGTGGATTGTTCCTCCGGCTATGACTACCGCATCAATAACGACGATCGGTTGCAGGGCCGCGATGATGCCGGACTGATGTACTGGGATTACAAAATGCTTCCCGGAGAAACACACGTCTGGAGCGTTGACGCCGGTTTCCTTGAGACCGGTCGGGAGACACGGCTGGACTCCAAAGCGATGCTTTTCTCTTGGGACGAGTTGTCGACTGCGGAAATATATTTGTCATTGAACGGTGAGCGCGAGAGGGTTTGGTACGCTCAAAAAGGGGCGTCGGAGGAAGCTCTGCCCGTTATGGCCTCGATGACCCGGAGGATTCAAGATGCCAAAGGACCGATAAAAGTGGAGGTGACGCTTGGGGCAAGCGGCAATGAGCTGTACTTCGACTGGTGGATGGTGAACTATCCCAAGAGAATTCCGGCCTCGGCCACGGGATTGGTGCAGGAACGCCTTGGAGTAACCAAAGATGTTTCCAAGGCAGGTTATATAGGGGTGAATGAAAGATGGAGGGTGATGGATGTGACGGATCCGTCTGATCCGGAACTTCTTGAGGTGAAGAACGGCAGGGCCTATTTCCCGGCTACCGGGAGGGGCCATGATCTGATGGTGTTCGATCCTTCGGTCCCGCAGCTTATACCTGACGGCGGCGAGGTCGTGGCGAATCAGAATGTCCATGCCGCGCCCGATTGTTCATTACTGATAATAACAGTGCCGGAGTTCCTGGATCATGCCCGGGAAATCGCCGCGTTGCACCGGGAGTTCGACGGCATAAATGCACTTGTAGTCACCACAGAGCAGGTCTACAATGAATTCACATCGGGCAATCCGAGTCCTATGGCTTACAGGATGCTTGTAAAGATGCTTTATGAGCGCAAGGGGGAACCATTGAAGAATGTCCTGCTGATGGGCCCTGTGCGCGGCGATGCCCGGAATGTACGGGGGCGCCACGATATGCCCCGGTATTTCCTGATAGGGATGCAGGAAGGATGTGCCAACAGGGAGCGAGTGGCGGCTCTGACCATGGGATTTTACGGCAACACTCTCGATAATCTGGAACCGACGGAGCAGGAAAGCGCCGCCATGAATGTCGGAGTAGGACTGCTGCCGGTGAACGACAGTGAGGACTGCAGGCTTGCCGTCGCCAAGATCAGACGTTATCTTTCTGATCTCAGCTCCGATGAGATGGCGTGGATGGTCAACGAGACGTTGGGCATGAGCGGTTCCGGCGATGCCCATATGCATGACAATCAGGCCGTGAATATACGTAAGGAATTTCAATACGGGGTGGCGAAAGCGGGTGCCGGGAAAATGCGGAATTCCATAGTGATGGCCGACGGTTACGGACAGGAATCGGTTGCTGATGTCATAAGCGGACACCTCAATCAAGGAAAGCTTTTCTCTTCATATATAGGTCATTCCAGGGCCTCGTCAATCGGGGACATCTTCTCCACCGGTAATTTTTTGAAACTTAAGAACAAAGTTTCGTCGTTCATGATGTTTGCCGGTTGCGATCTGATGTTGCCGGACCACGGAGCTTCCGGAATTGTGATGGAGAGCGTTCTTCGTGCGCATGGAGGACTTGTGGGTGCCGTAGGTTCCACACGCATGGCGTGGGCGAATCCGAATGCCGTTCTGACCGCTTCCATGATACGCCGTATGTTCACCGATCGAGAAGGAAACGTGCGTAAGGAATCCCCGACGTTCGGCGAGGTGTATGCCGCTGCGATGAGCGGCGATGATGTCAGCGGAAGGAACAAACTTGTATATGAATACATAGGCGATCCGGCTTTGGTGATCCCCGTCCCTTTACGCGGAATCGACTCCAAGTTCACCGGTTCTCTGAAGACATTCCGTGGAGGCGACGTTATCTTGCTCAAAGGCTCAGTGGCGTCCCTTGAAGACGACGCACCGTTCAACGGAACCGCCGTGGTGAAACTGTGCGAGCCTACGCAGACCCGGTCACAACTGACGGATCCGTCATATAGATTCGATGTGAGCGACGTATTGGTTTCTTCAGTAAGGGTTGAGGTCGAGAACGGAGCTTTTACCGCACGGATTCCCGTGCCGCATGACTGTGACCGCTTTTTATCCCGAAAGGGATCGACGAGCCTGATGAACATGTATCTGGGAGCCTATGATCCCTCGGCACGTCTTGCTGCGTCCGGATATGTCGCCGTGGAAATGGCTGCAGCGGATGAGTCTCGTTCCGAACAGCCCGCAGGGGATGAATCAGATGTGGAGCCTCCGGTGATAAGTGCGGTTTTCAATGCAGATTATGACTTGCTTGAAATCAACGCATCCGACAATGTAGCCTTGTTGCCCGGGATTGGCGGGGACGCGGCCATATCCCTCGCTATCGACGGAAGACCTGTCGTTATGGATTCCGATGCCTCGGGCGCGGCCGGTGTGGAAAGTTGTATGAGCCGAGTTTATGTGGGGGATTACGCCGACGGCAGGAAGCATGTGGCGCTCTACAGTGCAGTTGACATGACGGGTAACGCCTCGGAAGTGAAATCGTTAGAATTCACAGTGCGCGACAATGCGGCCGACATCCTTTTGACAATGCCGGCGGTTTATGGTGTGGATTCTGTGGAATTTGATGTCGAATCCGGAGGAAGAAAAGGTTTGCGCCTTGTGGTCTTCGACGCCGACGGGAAGCGTGTGTTCCAGGAGAACGATGCAGCGGGACGCGTGGTATGGGATTGTTCCGGAAGTCCGGCCGGAGTGTATCGTGCCGCGGTCGTGGCCACGGACGGCAGTAAAAGCCGTTCGGAATGGATAACTTTCTCCGTGATAGACTGACTGTACCGCAATATTCCGTTACATTTCAAGTTAATAAATGTACAGACTGCAATTTAAGCTCAGCTGAAACGGATTTAGGATGATAATGAAAAAAATCAAGATATACATGACCCTGTTGGCGTTGACTGTATCTGCGTCGGCTGCCATAGCGGAGGATGACATCAAGGGAAATATGTTCAATCCGGTCAACACCGGCGTGACCACATTGAGCATTGCTCCGGACGCTCGCGGTTCGTCGATGGGCAATCTTGGCGCCTCGACGGACCCCGATATGAACTCGCAATATTGGAACCCTTCGAAATATGCCTTCGGATGGTCCACCGGAGGTCTGTCGTTGAGCTATACCCCTTGGTTGCGCAAGATTGTAAATGACATTTTTCTGGCGAATCTCGCCGGCTACTATAAGATCGGCACAAGCGACAACCAGGCGATTTCCGCATCGTTCCGTTACTTCAGTCTCGGTGAAGTGACCACCGGATATACCGAGGGCTCGGAGAATGTAAACGCCCAGACGATACATCCTTATGAAATGGCGATCGACGCCGGTTACAGCCGCAAACTGTCGTCCAAGTTCTCCATGGGTGTGGTGCTGAGGTATATTCTCTCTGATTTGTCGTTCCAGGACACGCAGACCGGCGAACAGAACCACGCCGCGTCAGCTTTCGCAGTGGATCTGGCCGGTTATTTCACCAGTTTCCCGATGATTGGCCGCAACGAGTGTCAGTTCTCATGGGGTTTCAATATCTCTAATGTCGGCACAAAAGTGAGCTACGACGGCGGAACCAACAATTATTTCCTTCCTACCAATCTGCGTCTCGGCGCAAATTTCATGTTTCCTCTGGCGGACTATCATACATTGGCTTTAGGACTGGATCTCAATAAACTGCTGGTCCCGACCATGCCGCGACTTGATCAGTTCGACAACGATGTGGACGCGTATAACCAGGCCTGGGACAAGTGGAACAACATGTCGCCGATCACCGGTATTTTTAAATCCTTCAGCGACGCCCCCGGCGGAGCTAAAGAGGAGCTGCAGGAAATCGGGGTGTCGATCGGCGCCGAATATGTCTACAACCAGCAGTTCTTCGCGCGTGTGGGTTACAATTATGAGCATCCCAACAAGGGTGGACGAAGCTACTTCGGTTTCGGCGCCGGATTCTCGCTGAATGTGGTTCAGCTCGACGCCTCTTATATGCTGGCCACGGCGCAGTCTTCGCCGCTCGACCAGACTCTCCGCTTCACTCTTACTTTCGATATGGACGGTCTGCGCGACCTTATGGGCAAACGACGTAAATAATATGTTCAGGATAGGTCAAGGTTACGATGTGCATCGTCTGGTGGAAGGCCGTGAGTTGTGGCTTTGCGGCGTGAGGATACCGCATTCGTTGGGCTTGCTGGGCCATTCCGACGCTGATGTGGCCATTCATGCGCTGTGCGACGCGTTGCTCGGAGCTCTGGCGTTGGGCGACATCGGCAAACATTTTCCTGATTCGGAGCCTGAATACAAGGGGATAGACTCCCGGATACTGCTGCGTCATGTCATGGAGCTGGTCCGGACCAACGGTTATGACGTCGGTAATGTCGACGTGACCGTCATGGCGCAGAAGCCTAAGCTCGCCCCATATATACAGGAAATGCGCCGGACGTTGGCCGATACAATGAATGTGGCCGTGGATCAAGTGTCGGTGAAGGCCACCACAACCGAACGTCTTGGTTTCGAAGGACGGGAGGAGGGTATATCTGCTTCCGCGGTATGTTTGCTTCATAATTGATGTCTGCCTGGACTGATGTCTGCCTGGTTTCTTTCGCTGATTTCCATAACGTTGATCGCGCTGGCGATAGTCCGCGGATTCCGAAAGGGATTCCGCCGGCAGATCCCGCAGCTTTTCGGGCTGTTGTTCGGAGCAGTATGCGCCCATATTTTCCGTCAGCCCGTGGAGCTCGAATTGATGAGGATGTTTCCTGCGGCGATTAACCGTTGCGAATCGGAATTCATTTATTCCACCTTGGCGTGCGGGGGAGTTTTTATTTTCGGCTATCTTATCTTTTCATTATGTACCCGGATAGTGGTCTCGATATTCCGTATCCGGGAGTCATCTGTGCTTGATTCCATTGGCGGAGCGTTGCTCACATTGGTGATTTACACCACTTTTCTGTCGTTGGTGTTCAATTTTCTGATATGTTTTCAGCCTCGTTCGGCATTGTCGGCCTCGATGACTCATTCCGATGCCAATATTCTCAGTGAAGTTCTTTTAGTTGCACCGGCGGTCATAGGATCGCAGTCGCCCGAGGATCTTGCGCATCTTCAGCAACTCGACGACGCACGCAGAATCTCAATTTAATCGCCGCATGTTCCCGTTTATAGTCACGCTGATGACTGTTTTTAGTGTTAATGTTCTGAAACGTGGGGATTTTTTTGTAATTTTGTGGCTAAATAGCTATTTTGATCATGGACTACAATCATCGTGAAATTGAGCGCCGCTGGCAACAGTATTGGCGCGACAACAACACTTATAAAGTGGAGGTGGATCCGTCGAAGCCGAAATTCTATGTGCTCGACATGTTCCCTTATCCCTCCGGAGCGGGCCTTCATGTGGGACATCCTCTCGGATATATCGCGAGCGATATATTCTCGCGTTACAAGCGCCAGAAAGGCTTCAACGTACTGCATCCAATGGGTTACGATGCTTATGGCCTTCCTGCCGAGCAGTACGCGATCCAGACGGGCCAACATCCCGAAAAGACCACCAACGAGAATATAGCGCGTTACCGCAGTCAGCTCGATATGATCGGGTTCAGTTTCGACTGGAGCCGAGAGGTCCGCACTTGCGATCCGGAATATTACCGATGGACGCAGTGGGCTTTCATGCAGATGTTCAATTCCTATTACGATCTCGACACCGACAAGGCCATGCCGATATCCTCTCTTGTGGCCGAGTTTGAAAAGAACGGCACAGAAGGTGTTCATGCCGCTTGTTCCAAGAATCTGACGTTCACCGCCGATGAATGGAAGGACATGCCCGAGAGCAAGAAGGCGGAAGTGCTGATGAACTACCGTATCGCCTATCGCGGCGAGACCATGGTGAACTGGTGTCCGGAGCTCGGCACCGTCCTTGCCAACGACGAGGTGTCCGAAGGCCTTTCTGTCCGCGGAGGCTATCCAGTGGAGCAGAAGCTCATGAGCCAGTGGTGTCTTCGTGTGTCGGCCTACGCGCCCCGTCTTTTGTCAGGTCTTGACAAACTGGCGTGGAGCGATTCCATCAAGGAGACGCAGCGCAACTGGATCGGCCGCAGCGAGGGAGCGGAGATGAATTTCCCCGTCGCCGGACGCGATTTCAGTCTTGAGATTTTCACCACGCGCGCCGACACGATCTTCGGCGTGACGTTCATGGTGCTGGCTCCGGAGTCAAAATATGTCCCGATGTTGACAACTCCGGAACAGAAGGAGGCCGTCGAGGCCTATCTCGACGAGGTGAAGCACAAGACCGAACGCGAGCGTCAGATCGAGAAGAAGGTTTCAGGCGTATTCACAGGAAGTTATGCCGTGAATCCCTTGACAGGTAAAGAAATTCCGGTATGGGTGTCCGATTATGTCCTTGCGGGCTACGGCACCGGCGCCATCATGGCCGTGCCGGCGCACGACAGCCGTGACTACGCCTTCGCCCGTCATTTCGATCTTCCGATCGTTCCGCTAATCGAAGGCGCCGATGTTTCCGAAGAATCCTTCGATGCCAAGGAGGGTGTGATGATGAACTCCAAGGGGCCGAAACTCGACCTCAACGGCATGCAGGTGAAGGACGCCATCGCAAAGACTAAGAAATTCATTGAGGAGGAGGGGATAGGCCGCGTAAAGGTGAATTACCGTCTGCGCGACGCCATCTTCAGCCGCCAGCGTTATTGGGGCGAGCCCTTCCCTGTATATTACAAGGATGGCGTTGCCTGTCTGATGGACGAGTCGATGTTGCCCTTGCAACTGCCCCCGGTTGATTCATATCTTCCCACTGAGGACGGCCAGCCTCCTCTGGGACGAGCCAAGGACTGGAAGACTCCGGAGGGTTTCCCCATCGAGGTCTGCACGATGCCCGGTTTCGCCGGTAGTTCCGCCTATTATCTCCGCTATATGGATCCCCATAATTCCGAAGCGCTTGTCGGGAAAGAAGCCGACGAGTATTGGCGTGATGTGGATCTTTATGTGGGAGGTACGGAGCATGCCACCGGCCATTTGATTTACTCCCGTTTCTGGAACAAGTTCCTATATGACCTCGGAAAGGTCGTCGAGGACGAGCCGTTCCGCAAGCTGGTGAACCAGGGAATGATTCAGGGCCGAAGCTCCTTCGTTTATCGTATCAAGGGTAAGAACACCTTTGTCAGCAAGGGTCTGCGCAAGGATTACGACACCGCTCCCATCCGTGTGGACATAAGCATGGTGAACAATGATGTCCTCGATACGGAGGCCTTCAAGAAATGGCGCCCCGATTTCGCCGACGCCGAGTTCATTCTGGAGGACGGCAAATATGTGTGCGGTTACGCCGTGGAGAAGATGTCAAAGTCAATGTTCAATGTGGTGAATCCCAACGATATTGTGGAGCGCTACGGAGCGGACACCCTTCGTCTTTATGAGATGTTCCTGGGCCCGATCGAGCAGTCCAAACCGTGGGATACCAACGGCATCGACGGCGTGAACCGTTTCTTGCGCAAGTTATGGAATCTGTTCGAGAATGTCGATCTCACCAAGGATGAAAAGATGACACCCGCGGAAGCTAAGAGCGTCAACAAGTTGATTAAGAAGGTGACGCAGGATATAGAGAACTTCTCGTTCAATACATCGATCTCTGCCTTCATGATCGCGGTCAACGAGTTGAGTGCGTTGAAGAGCTCGAACCGTCAGGTGATGGACGCCGTGACGCGTGTGATCGCGCCCTTCGCCCCGCACATCGCCGAGGAGTTCTGGCATCGTCTGGGCCACGACACGAGCGTCGTTGACGCCGCATGGCCCGAAGTGGATGAGTCGGCTCTTGTTGAGGACAGCGTGAAATATCCTGTCAGTGTCAACGGCAAGACCCGTTTCACCATTGAGGTTCCTGCAGGCAGCTCCAAGGAAGATGTTGAGAAAACGGCCCTCGCTCATGAAGCCGCGGCCAAATGGCTCGACGGCAAGACTCCTAAGAAAGTCATAGTAGTTCCCAACCGCATCGTAAACATCGTGATCTGACATAGTATAAGGGACAGCTCAGCTGTCTCTTATATTATAATCAGCTGTCTCTTATATTATAATTGGAATAATAATAAAAGCGGGCTTCCCGGAAGGGAAGTCCGCTCTTTGTCATAGGTTGGCTGCCGTCGTTATTTGGTCGCCGGCATGTTGGGTTCGGAGGGCCAGTACGGATTCTGGTACAATGGCGAGTTGGCCACTGATTGTCCGTCGGGCGAAGTCAGCATCATCTGATAGATGGGGATGGGACGCAGATAGTGCGCCATCGACCAGCTCAGGCCCTCGAAGGCGTCGCTCATCTTGGCCTCGAAAGGACGCATGTACTCGGAGCGTGACGCGGGGGAGATGGTTGCGGCCAGTTCTTCCTGGTTGTACCACTGCTGCATGGGGGTGTTCCAGATGTGGAAGCCCTCGATGTGGTAGCGGGTGGTGATGAGCTGGTCGTAGGAGCGCCAGCGCTGCAGGTCCATGTGGCGGAAATCCTCGGCGATGAGCTCGCAGCGACGCTCGCGGCGGATGTTGTACTTGATGGGGTCCGTCAGCATTGCTCCGGCGGTGTAAGCGCCCCAGTCGCCCTTGGCTTCCTTGCTGATGTCGGTTGCGTTAACGGTCTTCATGAAGTCGGTCTCCATGCCTGTGTGACGGGCGCGGATGCGCTTCCAGTACTCAGTGGCCTTGGCGTCCAGACTACCTTTCAGCTCATAGGATGCCTCGATGTAATTCAGCAAGGCTTCCACGCTGCGGTAAACGGGGCAGGCGGTGTAGTTGTTGCCGTTGCCTGCCATAGAGCTGCCGTAGTAGTTGCCCTTGCGCAGGGAGTAGCCGGTGGAGTAGTTGTTTTCGACGTTGGAATCAAGGATGGCGGGAACAGGCTCAACAGGCACACCGTGGTCGCCCACACCGTCCTGAACGAGGATGTTCTTCTGTCCGGGCTCTTTCAAGAGCACATACAGACGCGGGTCGCGGTTCTGGCGAACCAGACTCAGCTCGGTGTCGCCCTTGTAGAGGGGACTTGCGTAGATAGGAAGACCGTCCTTGCAGGGGAAAGCGTCCACCAGGCCGCGGGTCGTTCCGCAGCTGCGGTCGCCCTGCTGCGCGTAGACGACGATGTTGTGGGTTATGCCCAGGCCGCGGTCATACTGACGCCACAGAAGCACCTCGCCGTAACCCGACAGGTCGAGGGTTCCGAACATTGCCAGCCAGGGGTTCTCGGCCTCCAGAGCTGGGATTGTGGAGCCTTCCGTCTGAGGAACGACACCTGTGTTCTGTATCAGGACAGCCCGGTCGGCAACTTCCTGGGCGGACTTGCAGGCCTCGGTGAGGAACCAGTTGATCTCGGCGTCGATATCGCCGGCGGGATACTTGAAGTCCTTGTTGTAATCCTTGTCGGCTCCGGGCCATCCCTGTGCTCCCGGCACGAACGGAGTGCCCTTGAAATTCTTCAGGAACGTACCTTCGTAGAGGGCCACGCGGCTGCGGATCAGACGGGCCACATCGGCGTTGATACGTGTGGTGGCCATGTTCACGTCGGACATGTAGGCGATGGCCTTGTCCATGTCGTCCATGATGAAGCGTGCCACTTCGTTGCAGGGATAGCGGCGCGAATTCTCGGAAAGCACCTCAAGATTGTCGGGCAGACACTCCTTGATGATGGGGAAATCGCCGTACTGCTGCAGACGCTTGAAGTATTCCAGACCGCGCATGAAGTAAACCTCGCCGATGTAGTGCTTTATGCTGGCGGGTGTGCCCTGAATCTCGTTGGCCTCATATTTGGGCAGAACGGTCTCCAGGAAATAGTTGGCGGTGTTGATGTTGGTGAATTTCCAGTTGTCGCCGTCCGACATGGGCGTGCGCCACTTGCCGGGAATATAGATGTCGTTATAGTTCAGCGACACCATGTTGTCGGTGTCCAGGTCACCTCCGTACGTGCCGTAGCTCCAGTTGCCGCTGCTCGGCAGTATGTCGGTGTACATGCGGTTGGCGTAGGCCTCCAGATGGGACTCCTGAGTGAAGTAGTTCTCGGGAGTCACTTTGGACAACGGCTCTTTGTTCAGATAGTCGTCGCAGGATGTCATCGCCCCCGCGGCTATCAGTGCAAGCGTTATATGAATTATTTTATTTGTTTTCATATTGTGTCAGATATTAGAGATTGAGG
>USIY01000053.1 GCA_900554845.1 uncultured Bacteroidales bacterium
CGCGTCGACAATGCACCCCATGCGCAGTTCGGCGGGAAAGCCGGCTTTAGATCCGGGAATATCGACATTCCTGCGCAACCAATGGATCCCGTTGATGGCCGTGCCGTCATTCCTCTTGCCCCACTCGGTGCTGAGCAAATCAGAGGTTTCCCATTCTGAGTCATCCGCATCCGGATCATTCCATCTTTTTTCACCGGTGTTGCCCGCTTCCTTATTATTTGCGATGCCGTACCACATCGACTGGGCCTTGCGCTGGGCGTTTCCCAATTCTTTTCTGTATTCGTCATTCTCCGCTATACGCAGTAGGTTGAGCCGTACCGGATATTCGACAAGACCGTCCTCACTGATCCAGGTATGGATTTTTGAGCCTCCCCAACTGCTGTTGACAATGCCCACAGGCACATTGCCGTTCTTTTCATACAGTTCCTTGGCCATGAAATATGCTATCGCTCCCCAATTTTTAGCTTCTTCAGAAGTGGCTTTTTTCCAGGCTGTCGGAGCCACGTCGTCCTGAGGTCCGTGAAATGCATAATTCTTAGGCGTCTTGAATTCCCGTATCCTGTCGTTATTGTAAGCTGCCACTTCATCGGCGAAGAAATCCATTGTACGGCTTACGGGCAACTCCATGTTGCTTTGGCCGGAACATAGATAGACATCCCCTATCAGCACGTCGTTTACAGTGACTTCATTTGCTGTTAATGTATAGGGACCGCCTGCTTTCATAGGTTGAAGGACAACCATCCAGTCACCGTTTGAATCAGCCACCGCCGATCCTTTCAATTTTTGTAATTTTACGTTTACATTTTCGCCAGGATCCGTTTTGCCCCAGATCTTGATCGGCTGATTCCTCTGCAATATCACTCCGTCCGTCAGCACAGCAGGAAGCTTCACGGTAGCTGAGGACCATAATGCTGTCATGGCAGCCAACAGAATGATAAGACAGTATTTTGAATTTTTCATGATGATTATTGAAGTCGTTTGTGATGCAAATATAATGAATTGTCTCATTATTGAGGAATAAATGTTACAAATTTAAACAAATATGTAACAAATCCACCTTTTAATGCAACATTCTTATTGATTTTTACATACATTTTCACGTTGTGGATTAAACCAAATATATTAACTTTGCAATGCAAAACCACACAATCAAATTAACCCGAAAATCTCTACAATGCAAGTAACCGGCATAGATACCGAAGAACTTAGCTTCAGCGAGTTTTATATTCGCTATTATGACAAGCTATGTGATTATTTCCGTTTTCGCATTCCCGAGACGGAATGTCCGGAAGATCTTGCCCAGGATGCTTTTATGAAATTTCTGGAAAACGGGACTGCATTGAACAGTTACTCCTCATGTCTGCTATATGCAATAGCACGTAATATGGCGGTGGACAGCATACGCAGATATTACAAACGCGAGGGCCGGGACAATATTCTTAAACTCACCATCGAGACCACCGCCAATATTGTGGAGGACGAATTGAATTATCGAGAGCTTCAGAATCGTTATGAGCAACAGGTGATGCTGTTGAGTCCGCAGCGCCGCTTCATCTTCGACCGAATGGAAACCAGCGAGCACACGGCCGCTCAAGTCGCCGAAGAATTAAAAGTCAGCGTCCGTACGGTGAACAATCAACTGTACATGGCGCGCCGGCAGATCCGATCCGCGTTCCGCTGATTCCGCTCACAATCACGATACAGCAGCGCAGGCGCCGCAGCCATGAAATTACAAAATAAAAATGTCAAAGGCATAAAGCCGGGTAACGCACGTGTAATGGCAGGACTGGCGCGCGTAACGGGTATGGATGGCACGCGTGTAATGGAAAGCAGGTCGTATATCTGCCGGATGTAAAGAGCCGGACATTTCGTAATGGAAAGAGGATTTCAAACCTACGGCAAATCTATATAAAGATATGTTAGGAGCGTCCCTCAACCGTTAAAAAGAAAAAAGCAGCGTTAAGCTGCTTTTTAGCGGAAAGAGAGGAAATCTCACCCTAATATCAGTTTGAATTAACAAATGTCTAAATTGCACTGATTTATAGTATTATAAAAATGGATGAATGAATAGATTTTAATAAATACCATTTGGATATGTCAAAAATTGGGTGTAATTTTGGGTGTAACTTTTAAACTCTCCAAATATGAATCTCAAACGGAATATCACCTTCCAACTTGAATCCCGCAAAAAGGACGGGGTATTGGTAACTGAAAACGTGCCAATCAGGATGCGCGTGGTCTTTGATGGCAAGCGCATTGAGTTCACCACAGGTTACCGTATTGATGCAGCCAAATGGGACGCAAGCAAGCAGCGCGTCAAAAATGGTTGCACCAATAAGCTCAAGCAGACATCTTCCGAAATCAATGCAGACCTAAATCGTTACGAAGGTGAAATCCAGAATATCTTCAAGGAATTTGAGTTGCGTGAAATTATGCCTCTCCCGGAACAGGTAAAAGAACAATTCAATGCCCATATTGCCGTCTCACGTCCCGAGGCATCGACTCAGGAGGCAGAGCCGCAGAAAACCTTTTGGGATATGTATGATGAATTTACCTCGGAGGTGGGCAGAAAGAATGACTGGACTACTGCCACCTATGAAAAATTTTCAGCATTGAAAAATCATCTTTTGAAATTCAAAAGAGGTAAAATATCTTTCGATACCTTTACTGAAAGAGGACTGAACGACTTGGTAGATTATTTTCGCTATAAGTGCGATATGCTCAATAGCACTATCGGGCATAAAATCAGCCTCATAAAGTGGATTTTACGATGGGCTTATGACAAAGGCTACCATGATAACCGTGCGTTCCTGACTTTCAGTCCCAAACTCAAATCCACTCAGACCAAAGTTATATTCCTGACAGATGAAGATCTTGAGAAACTGACTTCATTTCACATTCCACCTAACAAGACCTATCTTGAAAGGGTGCGCGATGTACTTATCTTCTGCTGTTATACCGGTCTGCGATATTCAGATGTAGCGAATCTATGCAAGAGCGATGTTCGTGAGAATCATATTGAGTTTACGACCGTGAAGACCGCTGATACCATCACTGTTGAACTGAACAAGCATAGCCGAGCTATACTTGAGAAATACAAGGACTGCGAGTTTAAGAACGGTCGCGTACTTCCTGTAATCAGCAATCAGAAGATGAACGATTATATCAAGGAGCTTGGAGAACTCGCAGGTATCGACACACCTGTAAGGATAACACAGTATCGTGGGAATGACCGCGTTGACACAATATATAAGAAGTATCAGCTCCTTTCCACCCATACCGGGCGCAAGACTTTCATTTGTAAGGCTCTTGCACTTGGCATCCCTGTCAATGTCGTAATGGAATGGACGGGGCATTCCGATTATAAAGCAATGAAACCTTACATAGCTGTTGCTGACAACATCCGGGCCTCCAACATGAGTCGCTTCGATGATGTATGACATATAACGCATCTTGTTATAGCTAATATGCGAGGGCCGTTTATGATGGTTCTCGCATATTATTTTTATACTTGAACATGCTCTCCATGTAGTAATAAACGAGATTAGAGAACAGGTACTAATGTCAATGTCAGTGCCGTTTTTAGGTGCCGATACTTTGATTTGGGAAAATCAAGTTAAATAATCATCTGGAAATCAGATGATAATTGTGTTTTGGGATGAATCGTATTTCCTTTGCAGTCATAAAACCGAAACATGGGCATGGATCCACTCATGTCAGGCTGCAAATAATATACGATTAAAACAATGATAGAAAAATTATTCGATAAACCTTTATGGCAAATGACCGGTGAAGAACTCTTCACCATCGTACAGGCTGCATCCAATCCGGGAGCGTCACAACCGGATGTCGTCATTGACACCACAAACAAAAAGTATGTTTTCGGACTCAAGGGTCTGGCAGATCTCCTTGGATGCTGCAAGACAACAGCACTCCGCATCAAGAACGAAGGTAAACTCGCCCCTGCAATCAAGCAGCAAGGAAGAAAAATAGTCGTTGATGCGGAAATGGCTCTTGAGCTGTTTGGACGCAAAACCGGTGGGAGGAAGTAAAATTATGGAGCAAGAACAAATCCGTAAATCATACGATTCTGACAATCGGGAGCGTTTCGGCTCGACTGACCCGCTCGGCGGTTTCATCGCCGAAGTAGAGAATGGAGCAGGGCTGCAGACACTTGACATAGCGGCTATGCGTTACGAGAAGTTGTGCAATGAGGCGCAACTTGACATCGACAAGGAGGTGCCACCGCCGCCGGTTGCCATTTATATAGGCGATTCGCCGGCTTGTACCTTCGGCAATTTCAGTGCCTCGATCGGTAAACCAAAAGGCAAGAAGACTTTCAATGTGTCGGCGATGACCGCAGCTGCCATGACCAATTCCACGATTCTGAATTATCGTGGCAACATGCCGTCGGACCAGAACGGTATCCTATACTTCGACACCGAGCAGAGCAAATATCATGCCTTCCGTGTATTCAAGCGTATCGCTCGACTGACGCACAAGAGCAATCAGGAAATCAACGAGAGGATAAAGTATTTCGCCCTGCGCAAGTATTCCGTCGAGGACCGCATAGGTATGATTGATCATAAGATTCGTAACACACGGGCAGTGGGGCTGGTTGTCATCGACGGCATCCGTGACCTTATGCTTGACATCAACAGTCCGCGCGAAGCCACTCATATAGTCAACTATCTGATGAAGTGGACGGAAGAATACAATCTACACATCCACACCATCATTCACCAGAACAAGAGCGATGAGAACGCACGCGGACACATCGGAACCGAAATCAACAACAAGTCCGAAACTGTTCTTCGTGTCGAGAAGGACAAGAACGATGATGCCATCAGTACCGTCGAGGCGGTCTATATCCGAGATATCTCTTTCCCTTCGTTTGCCTTTCGGATTAACACCGAGGCTTTACCTGAACTCATCAAGGACTATGTACCGACACCAGAAGCCAAAGGCAACGAGGCGTGGGACCCGTACCATGACATAGCCGAAGATACTCACCGCAGTGCTCTTGATTCAGCGTTCCCCAATCCTGACACATTGCTGCGGCATGGCGAACTCATGGACGCGCTCCGGGACGCATACGCTGACGAGGACATCGAACTCAGCGATTACAAGCTCAAGATTCTGATAACCTTTCTGAAGAACAAACGGATGATTGAGCAGGTGGACAAGGGCAAGAAGAAGGGCAATCCTTACCGCTACCTTCAGGATTTTTACTATTGAAAAAGTTAGTTGGATGAAGCGGGCCTATATATACGCGACACCTCACCCAACCAAATTTGTAAAGGCTATGACCAATGATTACCGATACCGGCTTGACAACACCCGTCCACGCATCAAAGTGACATGCCCTGCCTGCGGACGGCAGAAGAAACTTGTGCGCTATGTTGACACACAGACGGGGCGGTTCCTTGCCGATCATGTAGGCAAGTGCGACCGTATCTTCAAATGCGGATACCACTACACACCATCCGACTATTTCCGGGATCATCCCTGGCTAAGAGAGGCATCATCGTGGCAGTCCTCAACATCGCTGCATCAGCGAGCACCTCAACGGGTAGAACCGATAAGAAAACCGTCCTTCATAGACACGGGCTTGATGAACGAGACCGTGAAGCATTGTCAATCCTCCACGCTGTTCCGATTCCTCAGTTCATTATGGGGTGAGGATGAAACCATGCGGTTGTTCCGATTATATAATGTAGGAGCAAGCTCTCGGATGAACGATGCGGCGGTATTTTGGCAAGTGGATATCAAGGGGCGCATCCGCACAGGAAAGATAATGCGATACGGCAACGACGGGCACCGCATCAAGGAAGATGGATTGGTAAACTTCATGTGGGCGCACCGTATGAAATTAATGGTTGACAATCCCGATGACTTCAATCTTGTGCAATGCTTCTTCGGCGAACACCTGCTTTCTGCCTGTCCCGATTCAAAGGTCATGATAGTGGAATCAGAGAAGTCAGCGATAATCGCCTCTCACTATTATCCGCATTATCTTTGGCTGGCGAGTGGCGGATGTTGCGGATGCCTCAATCAGACGGCTTCGCAGGTATTGAAAGGCAGGGAAGTGTGGCTCGTGCCCGACCTTGACGCCGAAGAACGTTGGCGTGCCAAATTGACAATGCTTCGCACAATTACTCCGACTGTCGGAATTGTGACCGCCATATCCAATATGGCAACACCGGAGCAGAGAGCCGCCAAACTTGACATCGCCGACTTCCTTTTGGATGCGGCAAGCCGAAATGATCCCATTGTAGGAGCTGCCGACGAAGCCGGTCAGCTTGCTGAATGTAGGGAGGATTTTAGTAATAAAATTCCGTAGCCTATTATGGCATTTTCATCCGAAGTCTAAGACCTCTCCCGAAAAAGCCATCAAACATCGAGCCTCCTCCCGTCTCTCCTTTGCGATTGATACGGAATTTTATCATAACCAATTTAATTCAAGACTATATGACAACACAATATGCAGTGTGCCACCTGGAGCGTGGCGCAGGCAACGATTCGGGGATGTCCTGCCACATCGAGCGCAAGACCGCCGACGGCAAACCGCACATTCCCGACAACGCTGATGAGAGCAGAACACACCTCAACCGCGAGCTTATCGCCTTCCCCGACGGCGTTCACAACCGCACTCAGGCGATTCAACATCGTATTGAGACCGCCGGACTAAAGCGAAAAGTCGGCAAGAACCAGACCCGTGCCGTCCGTGTACTTCTGACCGGTACGCATGAGCAGATGATGAAACTTGCAGGCGAAGGTCGCCTTGATGACTGGTGCCGGGCCAATATCAAATGGCTGCATGACACTTTCGGCGAGGATAACCTTGTGTCATGTGTGCTCCACATGGATGAGAAGACTCCCCATCTCCATGCGACGGTGGTACCTGTTGTGTCGGCTCAGCGTAAGCGTCGTGAGCGCGAGGGCGAGCAGAAGTATAAGGAGAAAGAGCCGGCACCGAGGCTGTGCGCCAATGACCTGATGACACGTGGCAAGCTCCGGCAATATCAGGATACATACGCACAGACGATGGCCGAATTCGGATTGAAGCGTGGTGTCGTTGCGAGTGGTGCGAGACATCAGACCCAACAGCAGTACAACCGTCAGCAGGCACTCGAATTGCAGGCTGATATTGAAAGCCTGACTGCCGAGATTGAGAAACTTGCAGTCGAAAAGGATAAGGTCAAGAAGGAAGCTAAGGACGGTAAGAACCGTATCCTGTCATGGCTCGGAACCGGTGAACTACCGAAACTGGAGAAGGAAGTTTCTGATAAGGACAAACAGATTGCCGGATTACAGAAGCAGCTCGCCGATATGCAGAAGCGGTACGATGATCTGAAAGCCAACTCGCTTCGTGAACGCAACTCTTATCAAAATGAAATCGACGCGGCGACCAAACGAATTGCTGAATGGGAGGCGCGTTACAAAGCCGAACAAAACCGGGCTAAGGAGCTGCACCGCTTGGCATATCCCGAACGATACCGTCTGTCATCAGGAGCGGAGCTTGTAAGCGGCTGGATTCCCAATCGTATGTATCCCAGTCTGTCAATCACGACGCTGTTTCATGGCACCGAGTTCAAGAACACCTCTTATAATCTTTCTCAGAATCTTCTCGACAAGTACGACAGCGGTGCGTTAACTCTTCATGAATTGGTAAACGAACTGTTTGAGCCGTGGGAGCAGGTGGATGAATCCCAACACAGCCTTCTCGCCATCGCACTCCAGACAGCCTCAGGAGGAATCCCGACACCACATATTGGCACCGGCTCAGGCGGTTCCTCTTCCGATTTGCCTTGGAACGATAACGACAAGAACAAATTCCAAAAAACGAAGTTCAAAGGACGGCGATAAGGAAGTTTGGAGTCGTATGAATACTACTGAAAATATTCAGTTAATTATATAGGATTACAGGAGAATATTAAACAGATACCCTGAGATTACAGCCGTCAGGAATATTACAGCGACAATCATGGCGACAAGTTTCTTTTTGAAGATACTTGCAAGCATCGACATTTCCGGAATTGCCATGCCTGCGCCACCGATAACAAGCGCTATCACAGCCCCGACACCCATGCCTTTGCCCATTAATGCTACGCCGATAGGTATTGCGGTCTCTGCACGGATATAAAGTGGCACTCCGATGATGGCTGCGACAGGTACAGCGAATGGATTGTCCGGTCCGGCGATTTTCAACACCCAGTCGCTTGGCATATATCCGTATATCACAGCTCCTAATGCAACACCGATTATAAGATACCAGAAAATCGGGCGTAGCGTGTCCCATCCGGCACGAAGTGCTATAGCTATTTTCTGACTCCACGGGAGCTTCTTGGCCTCAATGGGCTTTTCACCCGCCGAACAGCAGGATTGCTTTTTCAACCTTACGTTTTTGACATATTTCTGAGCATCTACTTTTTGCAATCCCCAGCCGAAGAACACAGCGCAGAGGAAGGCAATCGCCACATATATGAGCATAGCTTTGATGCCTACCAATGCTCCCAACATTGCTATAATAATCGGGTTAAGCAACGGAGATGCAATAAGGAATGACATCGTGGCTCCGAAAGGTACGCCGGCATTGAGGAAACCTACAGTCATGGGGAGAGTAGAACATGCACAGAAAGGCGTGAGTGCTCCGAATCCTGCGGCTATAACATTTCCGAAGAATCCGGCCTTTTCAATTTTCTTGCTGATCTTCTCCTGAGGAATATACATCAGGATAATCTCAACAATCGCCGTTATCACGATGAACAATACGACAAGCTCAACCGTGATATAGCAGAAATACCAAAGGGTATCGAGTAATGTATTCATATCATCAGTTTTTAAAATATTTTCTTGTGTTGTTTGCAATCTTAACCAATGTGAGCATCACCGGCACTTCTACCAATACTCCCACAACTGTAGCAAGCGCTGCGCCTGACTGTACTCCGAATAGAGAGATGGCTACGGCAACCGACAGTTCAAAGAAATTACTTGCTCCTATCATTCCTGCCGGAGCTGCAACATTATGTGGGAGTTTCCATACTTTAGCCCATCCATAAGTAATGAAGAATATTAAGAAGGTCTGTAATATCAATGGGACAGCAATCAAAACGATATGAAAAGGATTTGAAAGGATCGTTTTCCCTTGAAAAGAGAAAAGTATTATAAGCGTAAGCAACAAACCAATAATGGTCCACTTGTTGAATTTGTTGACAAATACAGTATTAAAGTAATCAATTCCATAGCGGCGGACTACTAATATCCTTGTGATTATTCCAGCGACAAGCGGAATTACCACAAACAATACGACTGATAGTATTAGTGTCGCCCAAGGAATAGCGATACCTCCGATACCGAGAAGGAATCCTACTATCGGAACATAAGCCACCAGAATTATAAGGTCATTTACCGCGACTTGAACAAGTGTATAGGCCGCATCTCCCTTTGTAAGAAAACTCCATACAAACACCATCGCGGTGCATGGAGCAGCACCAAGAAGAACAGCACCAGCAAGATATTGGTCGGCAAGTGCTGTTGGAATAAATGTCTTAAATACTACGAAGAAGAAGAACCAGGCAATGCCAAACATGGTAAACGGCTTTATAAGCCAGTTGGTGACACAGGTTATCAGTATTCCTTTCGGACGCTTACCAACGTTCCTGACACTCTGGAAATCCACCTTGAGCATCATGGGATAAATCATCAGCCATATCAGGACAGCGATAGGGATGGATACATTGGCATACTCCCATTTACCCAATGTCTCAGGTACAGCGGGGATCCATTGACCGATGGCAATACCGGCAATGATGCAAAGCGTAACCCATATTGTAAGGTATCGCTCAAAAAATCCTATCCCTTTGTTTTCCTTACTCATTTCAAATTCTTCTTTACTACTGGTGCGATAAAATCGCGTTAGTTTAGAAATCATCAAATAAAGAGAGTTCTTTGACATTTTGATTTGAATTGGTTGACAAGTCTAGCTTGGTCAGAAGTTGTCGTAACTCGACACGTTCCAAAGCTGAGATTCTGATAAGGGTTGCCACTTCGGTTATAGAATAGAAGCTTTTATAATCGGACTTTATTCGAGCTACCGCAAGATAGGCGATGACAGCAGTCCAAAGATGGATTTTTACAGCGTTTTCGGAAAATCCCCAAAGGGTCTTCACGACAATGTTCTGTTTGATCCATTTGAAGAAAACTTCTATATCCCAGCGATGACGGTAAAGGTTTGATATCTCCAAGGCACTGACCTCAAAGTTGTTGGATATGAAATCCACAATTGTGTCATTGTCTGGGTCATATACACGCACAAACCGCATGTCATCAGGATAGAGTTTACTCGACTTGTATCCGGTGACCCGAATCCGGGAGTCTTCTATGATGCCGGACTTTGCATCGGGGATTTTCATTTGCTCGATGGTCATGAACTTCATGTTCTCTTTCGGACGGGATACCCAGAATGCCTGTGACTGATGGAATCTGAATAAAGCCTTGAAATCAACATAAGCCTTGTCCATCACATAGAAGGCGAATGGTTCCGGCGACAGCATGTCAAGTTCGTTGCTGTCATGCCATTTTCCATCGGTGATATGGATGTTGGCCGGTATGCTTCCACGCAAATCAAGCAATGTATGCATCTTTACAGCGCCTTTGCTGTATTTGCCCAACGCCCATGCCGCAAGCCTTATGCTGGTTGATATGGTTGTCGAGTCCAAAGCATATATTACGTTGTCTATGGTTATCTCGGACAGTTTAGACTTTGAATACATGGGCCTTACCAATCTTATGAGATAAATGCCCAGCCCTTCAAAAATTCGATAGTCCCTACTTTCGTTAGCCCGCGACAATGATGTGTGGCTGACTGTTTTTCGGAAACCGAGATGATATAGTATTTTTGAGTGGGCCTCCAAACATAGACAGATGTCTCGTAGCGAATCACAGCCTGTCAGTTGTCCGAAGAGCAGATGAAGGAGGTGATTGTAACTGTTGAGATTCTTTACATGCCAGTCTCCTTTATACAACTTTACAAGCTTATCGAACTGGTAACGCGGTATAAATTCAATTACCTGGGAGAAAACATACTTACCCTGATTCATAATCTTGATGTTTGGGAACAACAAGACTAATAAATCAATTTCAAATCAAAAAATCAATGTTCTCTTGTATTTGACTAAATACTAATATTTTAATAACAATGGTTAGATTTTTATCGCACCACTACTAATAGTGGCATTAAAAATGTCCAATTTATAGGAGAATTAAACAGATTTGATGTTCTGGATAATTACTACGATTCGTTATGAGCTATATTCCATCAGTAAATAT
>USIY01000054.1 GCA_900554845.1 uncultured Bacteroidales bacterium
GTTTATAAGTGATTGGTATAAAAGATAATATGATCGGTCTGTTTGAGGGGGTAGGTGGCGTAAAAGCCGTAATTAGGACAAGGATAAGCGGCTTGGAACACCGCTTGTATGAGGGTATGGTATGGGGCCTATCGGCCTTCTTGGCCGGAGGTTTGGAGAACCTCCTTTCCATATGTCGGGTACCGTCCGGAGTTCGCAAGATCGGGATGGGTGTGTGTAATGGAGAGGAGGTTCTCCAAACCTCCGGCTAAGTATAGGCCAAGTATATATACTATATAATTGGAATCGGAGATATAACTTTAGGAAAATAGTTACGTTATGCTTATAAGTAGCTAATACACATGAGACGTTTTAGAAGTATAAAAGAGATGGTTCCGGCGGTGATTCCGCTGTTGGTGTTGCTGATGGCCGTGACGGGGTGCTCCCGACATTATGACGAGCGACTGAAGCACATAGCCGGAATAGTGTCGGATAATCCACAGCAGGCGTTGGACAGTCTCGCCAGCATTGACTCCGACTTGTTGCCGGAGCAAGACCGGCATTTTTACGATTTATTGACTATTAAAGCCAAGGACAAGGCATACATCACCCATACATCCGACAGCCTGATTCTTGATGT
The DNA here is from genome assembly GCA_900554845.1 of uncultured Bacteroidales bacterium. Lineage (GTDB taxonomy): Bacteria > Bacteroidota > Bacteroidia > Bacteroidales > Muribaculaceae > Lepagella. Next base: position 620 of record USIY01000054.1, read on the forward strand.
CATAGATTATTTTGACTCGAATTCCGGCGATCCGATTTATTGCGAAGCCTTATATTACGGCGGACGAGTCTATGCCGACATGGGAGATTATCCCACGGCACTGCAGTATTACCAAAAAGCTCTCGACAACTTGACAGCCGGAGCTGAAACTTCCGACTTGCGAAGCCTAATCAACACCCAGATGGGTTCATTGTTGGTGGAATTACGCCTATATGACTCGGCCGTAATTTATTGCACTGAAGCGCTCAATCAGGCCATGCAGGAAAATGATTCTTTGTCAATTGCATATGCTCAACGAAGTTTAGGTTCAGTCTATCATAATTTGGGAACAATGGAAGACGAGGGACCGGAACGTACAAGGTATTTAAATACAGCCGATTCCCTTCTGACAAGGGCCTTGGATTTTTCAGTCTCTCTTCCAAAAGAATTCCCGGCCGCTGTCCGCGTACTATTAGCAGAAGTAAGACAAGCAAAAGGGGATTTAGGAGCAGCATTGGCATTGGTAAGAAATACTCCGGACCAGGTCAATCCCATTATACGCAACTACGCCCTCGCTGTTGCCGCCGACATTTACCGTGAGGCAAGGATTATGGATACCGCTTATATGTACGCTCATGAACTGGTGGTTAGCGAGGACCTTTACAACAAAAAAACAGGTTACCGCATAATTTTGCTTCCAGAGTTCAGAAACAGGATACATCCCGACACTCTGAACCGATATTACGCCGAATACAAGAATATTCTTGAGGCTTTTTTCGACGACAACCGCAACGAGATGTCCCTGATACAGGAAGGAAGGTATAATTATGATCTCCAGAAGCGTGATAAAGAAAAGGCGAGGAGATCCAATGAGCGGTTGAGATGGACGATAGCCGGCGTCGTTATGCTGAGTCTTGTTTTTATCATCTTGCTTCTTTATTCAAAATACCGTGACAAGGCCAAGATATTGCGGATGCGCGATGAACTGGACGAGCTTGAGAATCTGAAATATCGGCTGAAAAATGGCGTCGGAGAGAAGGAAGAGGTGTTGCAAAAGGCATTGGCGGAAGGAAAGATGTCGTTAAATACAGCGACAGCCCTCCGCAAACAGCTTCATGACGAGCTGACGGAACTCTATAAGCAATCCGGCAATATTGCGGTGCCCGAAGGTATTGTCAATTCTGCAATATATGCTCGTATTCTGGACAACCTTGCAAAACATGAATGCATTGACGACGATATGATAGATGAGCTGCAGGAGGTTGTTCTGAAAGTGTCACCGAAGTTCTTGAGCAATCTTCAGATACTCACGCAAAACAAGCTTACCAAGCAGGAACTTCGGACAGCACTTCTGATCAAGAGCGGTTTCAGCTCCTCGGAGATGACTGTGCTCTTCGCCCGATCGAACGGGGCCATTATCTCACGCAAGAAGACATTGGGCTCCAAAGTCTTGGACAGCCAGGAGAGCGTCACTGTCATTTCCGGCATCATCCGGCTGCTGTGATCATGTCACAACCCCGGAGGGGTTGCGTAATTTGGCCCATGGTCACGGAATCTGCCTCGGCAGATTCCGTGACCATGGGTAGGTATTGTGATAGACGGCGACCCCGTAGGCGGTCGCGTATCTTTGATATATGCAGGTTTTCGAGTATGCGCAGATAAGACTTACAGAGATACACGACCCCTACAGGGTCGCCGGCTACGCGATGAAATCAACCCAGGGTCGGGAATCAGCCTTTGTTGCCAAGGCCGCTTCCCGACCCTGGGCCAAAATACGCGACCGCCTACGGGGTCGTGAAATAAATAGTAGATGCCAACTCAGCCGGATAAATAGTAGATGCCAACTCAGCCGGGGATGTAACTTTAGGGGAAGAGTTGCGTTATAATTATAGATTCCAATATAGATTTCAGGAAAACAGGATAACGAAAGTCAGGTAGACATATGAAATTACTGATAAAAGGGATAATTTCCGGGGGACTCATGGTCGTTTTGACGGTGATGGGCGCATGTTCGGGAAAGAAAGAGAATAAAACCGTCCAGAGAGACTATTTCGCAGAGCTGCGGGATTCAGTGTCGTCTATAAAGTCGGAGATCGATTCATGCAAGAACGCGATGGAATCCATAGATCACCGTAGGGTGGAATGGAGCCGAGATTTCACTACGATCGTCAATGACCGTGAAGTGGCTCCCTACAGCATATTCAATTCATTTGCGGACAAATACCCTCCGAAGTCCACATGCGTCATGGCAAGACTCGCGGAGAACGGTCAGTTTGAGTTGATCGGCGCCTTGACCGGCTCCCGTTTCGACCGGTTGTCGGTGACAGCCGCCGGAGAGACAGTCTCTACGGCGACGATAGCGCCGGACCAGGCACGTAATTACATGGCCGACGGGTTGAACACCGTGATGTTCGACGGCCCGGAGGCCGACAATGTGGGACACCTCATTGCCGACAACGAACTGGACGAGATAACGGTGACGTTCTTGAACGGAGGAAGAGCGGTGAAGATGTGGAAAATGCCGACGGATTATGCCAAAATGATTATGGCCACATATGAATACTATGCGCAGATCAAGGAACTGGACAGGCTGCAGCGACGCATACCTATGCTTGAACGCAAGCTGCAGATCCTGAACCGTCATCTTGTCCGTTCTGAAATCGACAGATCTCCGGAAGGCAACCGATAAGCGCGCATCACCTTTATAATCGTAATAATACTAAGAAAAATGAAAGAAGAATACAATCCCCGGTTTATGGATATGGCCGCAGAGCTGTCGATCGAAAACATCGACAATGGCGGAGGACCGTTCGGAGCCGTGATAGTCCGTGACGGAGAAATTGTATCCACTGGAGTCAATACCGTGACCAATGACAATGATCCCACGGCACACGCGGAGATTAACGCCATACGTCACGCCTGCAAGAAACTCCAAACCTTTCAGCTTACCGGCTGCGTGATCTACAGCAGCTGCGAGCCGTGCCCCATGTGCCTGTCGGCCTTATACTGGGCCGGGGTGGGCAAGATATATTTCGGCAACACCAAGGAGGATGCGGAAGCGATCGATTTCAGCGACAAGTTCATATACGACGAGTTGAAACGTCCGCGCGAGGAACGCAAGCTTTCCACCGTAAAGGTTGATGACAGGAAAACCATTCTGGCGTTCGAGAAATGGGCGTCGGATCCCGACAAAATAAAATATTGACAACAATAAGTAAGTGTTTAAATTTAACCGATAGTAAGTGAAGAAAGATCTTTTATACTTTCTGCGGCTTCTTTTGGCTCGGTTTCGGATTGTCGTTCAGTCGAATATGCTAATATTCTCCTTCTCTCCGCACCGGAACCGTATCCAACCTTTAGCTCATTGAGCGCAGGCGAGATAAAATAAGCTCGCATAAAGTATAAATTAAATTTCAACACTTACTTAACACAAACATTAATATGAAACTCGAAGATGTAGATGTGACATTGCTTGAGAAGAAGGGCATCACTCCCGAGCAGCTTCAGGAGCAGTTGGAAATGATAGCCAAAGGATTGCCCTGGCTTAATATAGAATCGGCGGCCACCCCGGGCAACGGCATAGCCGTGCTCACTCCCGAGATGGAAGCCGGATCGGTGAGGATATGGGACGAGTTCCGCGCGAAGGGAGGGTCCGTGATCAAAATGGTTCCCGCCAGCGGCGCCGCGTCGAGAATGTTCAAGAATGTATTCGCTTTTGTCAACGGAAAGAGTGACAAACCTGATGAATTCATGCAGAAGTTTTTCGAAAATATCGGAAAGTTCGCATTTTTCCCACAGCTTAACTCCGCATGCGTGAAGCTATACGGAAAAAGCGCCATGACTCTGATCGACGAAGGAGATTACAAAGAAGTGGCGCGTGCGCTTGTGGAGAGCGACGGATTGAATTACGGACAGCTTCCCAAGGCATTGCTGCGGTTTCACAAAGTGATAGGCGACTCGCGCACGTCGCTTGAGGAGCATCTCGCCGAAGGAGCGCAGTACGCCGCCGACAAGGACGGCCTGGTACGCGTTCACTTCACGGTGTCGGAGAACCATCTTCCTCTGGTGAAGCTGAAGGTGGAGGAAGCCGCCAAGGTCCTGGCGTATTTCTACGGGGTGAAATATGAAATCACATATTCCGTGCAGAAACCCAGCACGGACACGGTGGCCGCCAATATGGACAACACACCTTACCGCGAGAACGGACATCTGTTCTTCCGTCCCGGCGGTCACGGCGCGTTGATAGAGAATCTCAACGATCTTGACGCCGACGTGATTTTCATCAAGAACATCGACAATGTGGTGCCCGATCTGCACCGTCCCACCACCATCCAGTACAAGAAAGTGCTCGGCGGCATGCTTGTTGCCTTGAAACAACGGGCCAACGAGTACTGCAGGATGCTGAAGAAAGGGAAATACACCGATGAGGATTTGGCGGAAATGTTGAATTTCATGCATGAGGTGCTGTGCATCACGCATGACGAGGCGGACACTATGGACCGCGAGCGGAAAGCCGAGTACATATTCTCCAAGCTGAACCGCCCGATGCGCGTGGCGGGGATGGTTCGGAACGAAGGAGAACCGGGGGGAGGACCGTATCTGGTGTACAGCCAGGACGGCACAGTAAGTCCTCAGATTCTTGAATCCACGCAGATCAACACCTCCGACAACCGACAGAAAGAAATGATGAGCCATGCCACTCACTTCAATCCCGTTGACCTCGCCGTCAGCATCAAGGACTACGAGGGCAACAAATTCAACCTCTCCGAATATGTGGACAAGGCCACGGGATTTATCTCGGAGAAGAGTCGCGAAGGCGTGGAGATAAAGGCTCTTGAGCTTCCCGGACTGTGGAACGGCGCGATGTCGAACTGGAACACTATATTTGTAGAGGTTCCGGCCGAAACATTCAATCCCGTAAAGACTGTCAACGACCTGCTGCGCCCCGTGCACCAGATTGGATAATTCCTGAATATATAAGCAAATAAAAAATGTGCCGGACTTCGATGTCCCGGCACATTTTTTATTTTGATTCAGCGTCAACGGTCTTGAGCGATCATACTCTTACGGCGTCCTTCACACCCTTTACGGTCTTGATTTTTTTCAGGAGGCCTGTGAGCTGACGGTTGTCGGTCACGCCGACCACCAGGAATCCCTGGAACATTCCGTCGTTGGAGTCTATGCTGATATTACGGAGCACCGCTCCCGGTTCATGGGAGATGATTCCCGTGATGTTGGCCACGATACCTATGTCGTCGTTGCCTATGACGCGGATGGTGGCCGGAAGGACATTACCGGTCTTGCCGCTCCAGGTGGCGTTGATAAGACGGTAGGGATAACGCAACTTAATGTTGGCGGCGTTGGGGCAGTTCTCCTTATGGATCTTGACAGTGCCGTCGGATGTGATGAATCCGAACACTTTGTCGCCGTAAATAGGATTGCAGCAACGCGCCAGCTTGTAGCTCAGTCCGTTGATGGTTTTCTCGCCGATGGTCAGCACATCGTTGCTTTGCTCCTGTGAGTCGGGAGCGGAGATCGTATAATTTTCGGCCGAGGTCTTTTCTTCCGTATGCTCGCGGGTTATCTCCTCGACATATGTGTTCAGGAAACGTCCGGGATCGATCTTGTTTTCCCCCATCTCGGCGTAGAACTCCAGAGCGAACTTATAACCATGTTTCTTGATCAGTTTCATAAGCACGCTCTCGTCGATGTCGATCTTACGGTTTTTTGCCCGGCGCATCAGGGCCTCTTTGCCGATGTCGGCGAGACGTTGTTTCTGTTCGTTGAGACACTGTTTTATCTTGTTGCGGGCGCGGGAGGATTTGACGATCTGGAGCCATTCCAGCCTGGGCTCCTGGTCGTTACGGGTGAGAATCTCGACAGTGTCGCCGTTCTGGATGGTGTAATTCAGTTTCTTATGCGCACCGTTCACGATCGCTCCGGTGCATTTGGCCCCTACGTTGGTGTGGATATGGAATGCGAAGTCCAGGACCGTTGCTCCGGCCGAGAGACGGAACAGGTCGCCTTTCGGCGTGAATGCGAACACCTCCTTGCCGAAGGGGTCGAGGTTGATGTTTCTCATCAGCTGCATCGGTCCGGCTTCGGCTGTCTCGAGAATGTCGCGTATATTGGCCATCCATTGGTCGGAACTGTCGCCTTTCACCCCCTTGTACCTCCAGTGCGCGGCCAGACCTTTTTCGGCCACAAGGTCCATACGCTTGGTCCGGAACTGCACTTCCACCCATTTGTTGCCCGGTCCCATCACGGTGGCGTGAAGGGACTCGTAGCCGTTGCTTTTCGGAATAGTGATCCAGTCGCGCATACGTGCCGGGTTGGCGGTGTACATGTCGGCAAGGATGGCGTAAGCTTTCCAGCAGTCGGTCTTCTCACGTTCCAGCGGTGTGTCTATTATCACGCGAATGGCGAAAAGATCATAGATGCCGGGAAGATCCACTTTCTGTTTGCGCATCTTGTTCCAGATGGAGCTGATGGACTTGGTGCGCCCCTTAATCTCAAATTTGAAGTCCTCGTGCGAGAGCCGCTCGCGCAAAGGTTCGATAAATTCCTTGATGTATTGGTCGCGGCTGCGCTTCGTGGCGTTGAGCTTATGCGCTATCTGCACGTAAATGTCGCGGTTGGTGTATTTCAGCGACAGATCCTCGAGCTCTCCTTTTATTTTATAGAGGCCGAGTCGGTGGGCCAATTGGGCATATAGATAGTTGGCCTCGAAGGCCACGTTTCTCACCCATTGGTCGTCGGGATGGAGATTGATGCTGCGCATCAGCACAAGATTCTGGACAATCATTATGATTATCACGCGGATGTCATGTGCGAGCGCCAGCATCAGGCCGCGGAAATTTTCCTGGTTCGTGGCGTTGTTGCGGTTGCTGAACTTCGCCACGGACTCGATTCCTTTAATAAGCCCGAGGACATCTTGGGAGCAATGGCCGGTGATGTAGTCGTCGGAGACGCAGCCGGCGTCATGGAGAGGCTGCAGCATCATCGCCAGGATAATGTTGCGGTCGGGATCCACCATTTCGGCGAACGTCAGGGCTCCGGTCACCGTCTGGCGCGCTATGGGAAGATTCTTGTGGTCGCGGGAGTTGATACGGTTGCGGAATGCATCGCTCAACACGCGCTTCAGTTCCTGCAGTTCCTCTGCTGAAAGAATGCCTTCGGCAATTTCTTGAAGCCGGCGTGCGCGTTCCAGAGTCTCTTTAAGTTCCGTATAGGTCAACTTTAAGGGTGTGTGAGAATCGTTCATAGTCATCAATCTGAAATGTAATCGCAAATTTACTAAAAAATCGCAATTCGGCAAATATGCCGTGGCACCCGTAATCTTAAAATGTCTTTATTTACAAATTGTCGTTTGCTTGTCGATATGTTGGTTAAGGCGCAGGAATCGGAAAATAGTGTCGTATGCGGCCTGTCGCGGCCCCGGTTCCGAGAGAATCAGATCGTGGATTCCGCTGTCGATGGCGCAGACCATGGGATTCGTGCCTAATTTGAGTCCCCGTTCCTGTAAATCCTCGGGATTCAGGACCGCGTCTCCGGTCTGGAACTCGGGATTCCAGTTACAGCCGTCGATTTTGCGCGAGGAGTGCATCACGAGTACCGGCACCGTTATGTTTTTAGCCTTTTTCATCAGGCGTGACTGCGCCGAGTTGATGCTTCCCACCCATCCGAACGTGACGGGAGGGGAGTAAATCATCTTCCAGTCAGTGTTGTATTCCCATTGACCGTGGAACTGTTTCAGAAGACTGTAGGCGTATCCGTCGCAATGGCCCTGCTTGATTTTTGCATCGGGAAACATCTTTCCCAGGAGACCTACGAAAGGGGCGCCGACATCGCGCATTATTTTTGAATAATTCCATTCCAGGAAAGGAGAGTCGGTCACAATGCGGTCCACAGTCACATCATCGCTTCTTTCAGCGGCGAAATAAGCCACAGTCAGGCCACCGGTGCTGTGTCCGCTAAGAGTGATGTCGGTGTTGCCGTCGCGTCGTATCTGGGCTATGGCCGAATCTATGTCGCTGAAATATTCCGACTGCCTGCGGACATTGAATGGATATTGCCACGGTTGCCAGCTTCGGCCATATCGGCGCAGATCAACGGCGTAGAAGTTGTAGCCGGAATCCACAAATCGCTGTCCCATTTCCTTTTGAAAGAAATAATCGTTGAAACCGTGGATGTATAGATATGCCCGTTTAGAAGGCTTTGCGGCGAGTTTCCTTATTATAGTGGAACGGCACGGTCCGTCGAAGGCTTTGCCGTGATTCACATAGCGTGCCTCGTAACCGGGGAGAATGTCCTCGTGCCATGCGGTGTCGGTGGTATAATATTTCGGCCCTTTATATTTCTCGGGGAAATGCCATTCCGCCCATATCGCCGGGACGATGGATATCAGGCATATCGCGAGCAACGGCAGGTATTTATTCATATTTCGCTCGGGTTATAATAGGATTTCTGTTTTTATATTTCTATTTTAATAACAGAAAAAATATAAGAAGTTGTTTATACTAATTTGCGTTTATTAAAAAACATGAAGAAATACAAACTTTATGGCAACCTTCATTAATCTTTTGGGCGTCTTTCTCCGCTCTCATCGGCACCGACCGAGAGGTCGCTGTCTCTTAGATCGAAGAAATTCACTCCAAAATATTAATAAATCTTGCCATAAAAATTAGTCCAAACAACTTCTATTTTTGCGTATTTAGAAAAAAAATTGTAATTTTGCGTTGTAATAGAGACCCGAAATGTGTTATATGAGCAGAAGGGTTTCAGCTCCACTTCAGTTTTAGCAATATATTATCTCTCCGCGGTCCGTTCAGGCGCGGGAAATTCACTGTAAATAGAAATCAGGTTCGGGCAACGATGTATTGATCGAATAATTTGCCCGGAATCCAATAAGATATTTATGCAAAGTTTTGATGAACTTATATCGATGGAGGACTCCCAATTGCGGGAGCTCGCCGAATCGATGGGAATGAAAAAGACAGACTCGGCCGACAAGCAGGATCTTGCATACTACATTATCGACAACGCGTCGGTTCAGGCAGCTCGAGACGAGATGGCGAAGATGAAGCCGAAGCGAGGCCGCAAGCCGGGCAAGAAGAATCCGGAGGCTGTTGGCGAAGTAGCGCAGGATGGGGAAGCTTCGGCTCCGGCACCTAAAAAACGAGGCCGTAAACCGAAAGTCGCGGCCAAGCCCGAGGCAGAGGAAAGTCCTGTAAATGAAAATAGGGAAACGACTGATCAGGAGCCGGCACCGGCTCCGGCCCCCAAGAAACGGGGCCGTAAGCCGAAGGGTGCCACAGAACCAGAGTCAGAAGAAAAGACCGAGGCGAATCCTCAGGCCGTAGCAGAGCAGGAACCCCGGAATGAATCCGTAGACACTCCTGATTCCGCGGGTCAGGTTCCCGAGGCTTCCGTCGAGGAGGATACGACGCCGAATCCGGCTCCGGAAAATCAACAGCCAAAACGCAAGGGTGGTGTCTTCATCAAGGACAACAACAGTGCGTTCGGGGATTTCTTCTCAAATTCCAAAGGGAGGACATTCACTCCGCGCAACCATCAGCAGCCCCAGCAGATGCAGCAGCCCGAACCGGAACCGATGCAGTCGCAGATGCCTCCAATCGACCAGCCTATAGTGCTGACGGAACCATCCCCCCAGAACCAGCAGAACCAAAAGAAGCAGAAGCTTAATAAAAAACAGCGTCAGCAGATGCGCCAGCAGGAGCGCCAGATGCAACAGAACCACAGCCAGTACGATCTCGCGGGCATTGTCTCCACTTATGGATTGCTTGAGGTTATGCCGGACGGCTACGGATTCCTGCGCAGCAGCGATTACAATTATCTTGGCAGTCCCGACGACGTGTATGTGACTCAGCAGCAGATCCGGGAATACGGTCTGAAGACCGGCGATGTGGTGCAGGGCACGGTGCGTCCCCCGAGGATCGGCGAGAAATATTTCCCCTTGTGCGACGTGGAGTCCGTTAACGGTCTGCCCCCCGCGGTGGTACGGGACCGTGAGCCGTTCGAGCACCTCACTCCTCTGTTCCCCGACGAGAAGTTCGATCTTACCCGGGGACGCGCCATGAATATCTCCACACGTGTGGTGGACATGTTCGCCCCGATAGGCAAAGGACAGCGCGCTTTGATTGTGGCGCCTCCCAAGACCGGTAAGACTATTCTTCTGAAGGACATCGCCAACGCCATAGCCGAGAATCATCCCGACACATACATCATCATGCTTCTGATCGACGAACGTCCGGAGGAAGTGACGGACATGAGCCGCAGCGTCAACGCCGAAGTCATAGCGTCAACGTTCGACGAGCCGGCGGAACGTCATGTGAAGATCGCCGGCCTGGTTCTGGAAAAGGCGAAGCGTTTGGTGGAATGCGGCCACGACGTGGTGATCATGCTTGATTCGATCACAAGACTTGCGCGCGCCTACAATACGGTGTCTCCGGCCAGCGGCAAAATCCTGTCGGGAGGTGTGGACGCCAACGCCCTGCAGCGTCCCAAGAGATTCTTCGGCGCCGCCCGCAACATCGAGAACGGCGGTTCGCTTACCATCATAGCGACGGCACTGACGGAGACCTCGAGCAAGATGGACGAGGTGATCTTCGAGGAATTCAAAGGCACCGGCAACATGGAGCTGCAGCTTGACCGCAAGCTTTCGAAC
>USIY01000055.1 GCA_900554845.1 uncultured Bacteroidales bacterium
CGATATAGTCAGGGCGTGACTCGCGGTCGCGCAGACCGCGTGGTGACTGTCCGCGACCCACAGCGAGGAACTTGGAACCGCCCTGAGTCTTGAACTCGCCCTCGGTCCATTCACCGAGGTTCTTCTGCTCCCCGAAGTCGGAGATGATACGCTGGTTGAACTCAAGCTCGGCCTGGATGTCGGCGAGAAGTCGGTTTGCGCTGTCCTGGCTTTTACCCACAACAACCATAAAGCTGATGAGCCTTTTGGGCTGGAACATCAGCCACAGGGGGAGGAAGATGTCAAAATGGGTGGACTTGGCATGACCGCGAGGCCATTTAAAGACCGCTTTAAGGTTCGGGGTATTGCGCACCTTCAAGGCGGCATTATGAAACGGAGCGTTGTGGATGACCTTGATCGGTTCGCCCGTCGTCTTGTCGCGCAATGTCAGATAGTGGGGAAAGTAGTATTCACAGAAAGCCGCATAATTTGAAAGCAGCCGGCGAATGCGTTTGTCACGCTCGGCGGCTGACTCCTTGGCGACCGACATTGTAACCGGCGTCAGCGAATTGACGCGCTTGCAATGGTCCCGCCATTCCTCGTATGCTTTCTTTATCTCAGCTGCGGATGCCATATCACTTCAGCTGATTGGAGCCCATTGACTCGATGATATACTTGTCCTGGTACTTGTTGATGGCCTTGATAAGTTCCGGCGTTACTTCCGGGTCGGTCGCCGCCCTGTACTCGAGCCACCGGGAGAAAGCCATGAAGACCTCGATCGCGTCAATGACATTGGCCTTTTTGTCGAGTTTCTCTATGACGGCCGACAGTTTTGACAGCTTGTCGGCCAGACCGGCAGTCGCCGCGATATCATCGGAGGCATTCACCTGCTCGATGAGTTTGTCTATGGTCATGAGCAGCTTGTTTACAAGTTCCGGGCGCGTGATGCTTTTTGCAGCACGCGCTTCCTTCCATCCGTCAGCGGCGCACCATTTGGAGATGGTGACGCGGGATACATCCACTTTGTCGGCAATCTCGGTCATCTCCATGCCGGAGAGAAACAAGGCCCTGGCGAGGGACTTCTTTTTTTCGTTTTCCTGCTTTGTAGCCATATCTGAATGTGATAATATGCGATTGAATTTGGCGCAAAGGTGGCGTAAAATACGGTGTCCGCAAAAAAAGTGTGCAACCATTGCATACAAGTGTGCAACCATTGCACACTTTTTTGGATGTAAGGCGATTAACGCTGAATTTTGCAGCGAAATCATTATCGCACATCACATGGGCAACAGAGTAAGACTTACAAACGACACGCTCAACAGCTACGGCTATCGCGTCCTTACCGAGGGCGTGGACATGGAGCAGTATGAGCGCAACCCGATACTCCTGTATATGCACAACCGTGGCCAGGTCATCGGTGTGATCAAGGACCTCAAGAGAGAGAACGGCGAGATAACCGGTGAGCTCGCATTTGACGAGGCAACCGAACTGTCGCGCCAGTGCAAGAAGCAATGGGAATTCGGCTCACTCCGAATGGTAAGCATAGGTTTCAATGTCATTGAAACCAGCGACGCTCCCGAACATATAGTCTCCGGACAGCGCTTCCCCACGGTGACCAAATCACAGCTGCATGAAGTGTCGCTCGTGGACATAGGAGCCAACAACGATGCCATCAGACTTTATAAAGACGGACAGTTAATAACGCTCGGCGACGGCGGCGATTGCCCCCTTCCCAGGCTGAATCATAAACCAAACAACAATCCCCAAATGGACATCAAGACACTTGCCCTGCAACTGGGCTTGCCGGAAACGGCAGACGAGGCGGCAGTCAATGCCAAACTCGCCGAACTGAAGGGTTCCAAGGAGGAATCCGACAAGATGCGTGCAGAGAACGAACAGCTCAAGCTCGCGCAGATCACTACAGCCGTCGATGCTGCCGTCGCAGCCAAGAAGATTCCGGCTGACAAGAAGCAGCACTTCATCGACATGGGCAAGAAGCTCGGCATCGAAGACCTCAACGCCACTCTCGACGCCATCTCGCCGGCCATCAAGCTCAGTTCCGCTCTGGAGGCCGAGCCCGCCGGGGATGACCTCCCCAAGAAGAGCCCGTGGGAACTCCGCATGGAGGAAATTCGCGCCAAACTCAAAAAATAACAAATCAAAAACGATACCGACATGGCAATCAGAGTAGACAACACCAGTTACAACGGCGAGGTACTCGAAAGAATCCTTACCGTGGCCGCCACAGGCAACGAGCTTGTGGAGAAAGGCCTTATCCACGTCATCCCCGGCGTGGAGAAAAAGACAAGCATCCCCCGTCTGAAGACCGGCAAGATGCTCCAGAAGCGCAAGGAGGACCCGCAGGTCACCGACAGCAAAGGTGATTTCAATTGGTCTGAGCAGACACTGGAGCCCCATGACTTTATGGCTTTCACCGTCTTCAATCCCCGCGCCTTCGAGCAGATCTGGCGCAAGTGGCAGCCCAAGGGCAACCTCGTTTTCGCCCAGCTTCCCCCGGAGGCTCAGAACGCCCTCCTGGACGCTCTGAGCAAGCAGGTTCAGTTCGAGCTCGGCGATCACTATGTCAACGGCGAATATGTCGACGGCACCGACGACACCAAGCTCATGGACGGCATCCTCACCCAGGCTGCCAAGGCCAAGGACTATGTCCTGGTGGATGTATCCCAGGCCGACACCATGACCAAGAAGCTGAAGGCTGTCCGCGCCGCCATCCCCAAGGCCATGCGTCCGAACCCCGACCTGCGCATCATCATGAGCGTCGACGACTTCGACAAGTACGATGACGAGCTGACCGAGCGCGAGGCCAAGAACGCCAGCGAGACCGAGGTCAACCGCAAGCGCTACAAGGGCATCACCATCGAGACCGTGGCTGCATGGCCCGACGGCGTTATTGTCGCCACCCTCTGCTCGCCTGATCCCGACGGCAACTTCTTCGCCGCCGTCAACCTCCAGAACGACGAGAGCGTGATTCAGATAGACAAGGTTTCCAACGCCAGCGAGCTCTACTTCTTCAAGCTGCTCATGAAGGCCGACACCAACATCGCCTTCGGTGAGGAATTCATCGTCGCAGACTTCCGCGCCACGCCCAAGTTCAAGGCATCTACAGGTTCATCAACGGGAGGCACCACTCAGGGCGGCGGTACCACTGAAACCGGCAAATAATCATGGCCAAGCTCTTGTATCTCGTACTCCATTGCACCGCGACACCCGAGGGACGTGAGGTGACAGCCGCTGATATTCGGCGCTGGCACACCTCCCCGGTGTCGAAGGGCGGACGGGGATGGAAACAGGTCGGCTACACCGATATAATCCACCTCGACGGCACGGTCGAGCGCCTTGTCGACAACAACGAGGACGCGAACGTCGACCCGTGGGAAATCACCAACGGCGCCAAAGGCTACAACTCAGTGAGCCGACATGTCGTCTATGCCGGCGGTTGCGCCAGGGACGGTAAAACGCCCAAGGACACGCGCACCCCGGCACAGCTCAAGGCAATGGAGGCCTATGTCAGGGATTTCCACAAGCGTTTTCCCGGCGTCCGCATCATCGGTCATAACGAAGTGGCGGCGAAAGCCTGCCCGAGTTTCGATGTCCAGAAGTGGCTCAAGTCAATAGGCATAACCCAGTAACAACCAATCAAACCAAACACAGCGATGTCCTTCAGCGAAATCCTCAACATACTTCTCGGCGGCGGTCTTGTGGCGCTTATAGTGGCTGTCGCCACCATGAGGGCGACTGTGCGCAAGGCCAACGCCGATGCAGAAAAGGCAAAGGCCGACGCCGAGACCGTGCATATCACCAACACCGAGAACGCGACCCGGATTCTGGTGGAGAACATCGTGAAACCATTAAAGGACGAACTCCATGCTACCAGAGAAGATCTTCAGGCCACCAAAAGGGAGATGGCCTCTACCAAGAGAGAAATGGCCCGGCTGCGCAAGGCTGTCGAGGCTGCTTCCGGCTGTCCTCATTCTGACGGCTGTCCTGTGCTTGCCCGGCTGCGCGACCACCAAAAAGACGCAGACCGAGCAAACACAGAGCCAACAGATAGTGACGATCCACGACACAATTCAGGCATTTACGCGGATTGTCCAAACGGAAGCGGTGCCGGAGAGCCGTGTGGAGATGAGGATATCCGTGGACAGCCTCCTTAAACTCCCGCAAGGCGCGACCTATCACCGCAAGAGCGGACAGGCACATGCCGAAGTATCAATACGTGGTGACACCATATATGTGACCGGCACATGTGACAGTCTCGCCCGGCAGGTGGAATATTACGAGGCGCTTTACCATAACGCACGAGACGCGCTGGAAAACTACCACGCGACTGTCCGGGAAGAGGCAAAGACCCGGGAATCCCCCCTAAACGCATTTGTCAAGGGGCTGGTCTTGGGCATTGTCTCCGGAATATCACTGACTTATTTCATCAAAATCTCAAAACGACGCAAAAATGAATAAAGACTTCATGTACGGCATCGGTGCCGTAAAATATAAAGGCAAACCTGTCGGCTATATCGCCAAGAACTCCTTCGACATGGGAGGCACAAAGCCCGAATCCACCGACATCGAGGCCGAGCAGGTTCCCGGCGCCCCCGTCCTGGTCATAGCCCAGTCCAACGGCAAGATCGCGCCCAAGTTCGACATGATTCAGTTGAATTTCGAGAGCCTGGAGCAGCTTCTTGGCGGCAAGCTCCATAAGTCGGGTGAGAAGATCGTCGGCTGGACGGCTCCCCGCGCCGCAATGGTCATGGAGGGACCGTGGGAACTGGAACTTGTGTCCGGGCAGTCCATCCTCATTCCCAACGCAACCCTACTTTCCGACCTCGCCGGCAAGCTCACGCTTACCGAGACCGCCAAGATCGAGGTCGAGCTGAAGGTCGCCATGCCGTCTGCCGCCAATGTTCCCCCTTACGGCGTGTTCGCAAGCGATTCACTTCCCACCGAATGGTCGGAAACCGGCAACTGGCTGCTTCCCGAAGATATCCAAACCGCAGGATAATGTATGGACGAGGCCACGATAAGGCACATCCAGATGGAAGGCGCGGACGCGCTGCTTGATGCCGGGGTTACAATCCCCCTGATGCGTCTGCGCCTTCCTTTCAGGAAAAAGCCCGTAGAAATAAGGCTGACCATGAAGCGGCCGTGTCTGTCCGGGCAAATCCTCATCGCCCGGACTTATTTGTCTATGGAGGTCACAAGCGAGCAGATGTGGTCGTTCACCAAAGAACAGGAGATGGCCTTTATCGCCAATCACGGCAGGAAGTTGGCCCGAATGGTAGCCTTGACTGTCTGTAGAAGTCCTCTCTCCCGTAGATGCCTGCTTGGGCTTACGGCATGGCTCGTGCGAAACTTCATGAGGAACGAATATCTGCTTGGAGCGATGAAGCGTTTTGTGTCGCTCATGGGCACGGACCCTTTTATACCTATTATCAGATCGGCGGAGCGGACGAATCCGATGAAGCTGAGAATGAGCCAAAAAAGGAAGGGGAGTTAAGAACCGAACACGAAGGTTCCCATAGCCTCTTCGGGTTTGTATGGCAGATTGCCGAAAAGACCGGATGGAGCGTCAGCTACATTCTTGACGGAGTGAATTACCAGACACTGATAATGATGCTCAGTGATGCCCCGCGCTATGTCCGGCGCAAGGTGAAAGGAATAGGCGGCATCTCATCCGCCGCCAGTGCAGAGGATGAGGCAAACGAGGTAGCCGGATTCTTCCGGAGCAATTTAAAGTCATAGCAATGCAGCCGGTACGGATAGAGATAATTTTGGATGACAAGATGACGCAAGGTGCAAACCGTGCGCGCCAGGGCATAACCGGACTCGGTAACGATGCGAAAGCCGCCAAGCGGGAAGTCGAGGAACTTGACAGAACCACACAGTCCATGGACAAGACCTTCAGACGGCTTGCCGGTGCTTTTGCCATCAAGGAACTGGTGTCCAAAATAGCCACTGTAAGGGGTGAGGTACAGCAGCTCGAAGTCGCCTTCCGGACCATGCTGGGCAGCGTGTCGAAGGCTGATGAACTCCTGCAGCAATTGGTGCGCACCGCAGCAATCACGCCATATGGTCTTGAGGATGTAGCCAACGGAGCCAAGCAGCTCCTGGCTTACGGCCTCGAGGCTGAGAAAGTCAACGAGACGCTTGTCCGACTTGGTGATATTGCAGCCGGTCTCTCCATACCTTTGAACGATCTTGTCTATCTCTACGGCACCACTATGGCGCAGGGCCGGCTGTACACCCAGGACCTCAACCAGTTCACCGGGCGAGGCATTCCTATGATTTCTGAACTTGCCAAACAGTTCGGAGTTGCGGAAAGTAAGGTCAAGGAGCTTGTAGAAGCCGGCAAGGTCGGATTCCCGGAAGTGCAGAAAGTCATAGAGAGCCTTACTAATGAAGGCGGCAAGTTTGGCGGACTCATGGAGGAGCAGTCAAAGACCATTACCGGCCAGATCTCTAATATCGAGGATGCCGTGTT
Source organism: uncultured Bacteroidales bacterium (assembly GCA_900554845.1). Lineage (GTDB taxonomy): Bacteria > Bacteroidota > Bacteroidia > Bacteroidales > Muribaculaceae > Lepagella. Next base: position 6,479 of record USIY01000055.1, read on the forward strand.
CATGATGTTCAACGAAATCGGACAGCAGTCCGAGGGCATCATCAATTCCACTCTCTCCGGCATCTCTTATATGATTGAGAACTACGAAAGGTTCGGAAGGATTCTGCTGGGGCTCGTCGGCACATACGGTGTCTATCGCACCGCAATCATGGCCGTGGTGGCCATGAAAGGTTGGGCGACCGCTGCCGAGGCGCTGCATTACAACTGGCTACTCCTTGTCGAGAAGGCACAGAAGATGCTCAACGCCACTATGCTCTCCAATCCTTATGTCCTTGTCGCAACCCTGCTTGCCGGTGTATGCGTCGCACTTATCTCCATGAAAACCGAGACAGAGCGTCTCAAGGAGGCTGAAGAGGATTACCAGCAACAGAAAGAGAAAGTCATCGAGGCAGAGGATGAGCATCGCCGTAAAATAGAGGAACTGTGTTCCATCGCCGGTGACGAGGCTGTATCTACAGACACACGCCGCGAGGCGTTGAATAAACTGGAGATGAAATACCCGGACATATTCGCCAAATATGACACCGAGTACGAAAAGCTCAAGAATATCAAAAAAATCAAGGAGGAGATTGCGGTCCTTGACGGGAAGAAATCCATTACTCGCCCAGAGAATGAATTGGAATCGGTAAACAAACGTATTGCCGAACTTGAGGCCATCAAAACCTCAAGGGACAGGACTACGTTTGTTTACGGCGCGTATGGAAGGGGGACATATACAAAGACCATAGAAGGGCAACTGTACGGGGCCGAGAAATCAGAGTATGAAATGCTCCTTAAAAAGAGAGATGCGTTGAAGGGGCAGATTCACAAAGAAGCGGCCAACGCATACTTTGAAAACCTTACCGGCATCAGCAACGACACTCTCGAGGCCGAGATAAAACGCCGCAAGGACCTGTTGGCAAAGATGCAACTTGAAGAGAAAAAGTACGGTACCATCACTCAGTCCACATCACAACTCAATGGTACTTACTCCAGGGACGAGCTGCAACATCAGCTCAACAAGTTGCAATCGGAGCAGAACCGTCGCAACAAACCGACAGATAGTTCCGCAGACTGGGCTGCATCGGCCAAAAAGAAATACGAAGAAGCGCTCAAGACTTACAACGCCTTTATCAAGAATACCTCTAACACCCTTTCACAGGAGGATTTTGAAAAACGTGCCAAGGAACTGAAAGATGCCGTAGATGCGGCCAAAAAGGAATATGACAAGGTTAAGCCCCAAAGCGATAAAGATGGTGATTCTGCCGCCAAACGAGCCCAGCGTCAGCGCGAAAAAGAGGAACGTGAGGCTGCAAAGCGTCTTGAGATACAGCGTAAGCTCGGGCAGGAACTTGTAGCCGTCCAGCAGGAAAACGACCAGGCCGAAACCGAGGCTATGGATGAAGGTCTTGAGAAAAAGTTGAAGCAGATTGAAGACGAATACCAGGCAAAGAAAAATGCCATTGCCAAACAGAAAAGCGACTGGGAAACAGAAAATGGGAAAGCCGGACTCGGCACCGCACTGAGTGAAGGTCAACAGGCTGCGCTTGACAGATCTGCGGAACTTAATGAAGAAAGACGTCAGAAAGCCATCGCGGAGGCATATCGTGCAGAATTCGCGCTGATGCAGGAACAGCTTCGGCAATATGGCACTTACCAGCAGCAGAAACTCGCCATAACCTCGGAATACGCAGAGAAGATACGCAAAGCCGGGTCTGAGACCGAGAAGCAGACGCTTGCCCGGGAACGCGACTCGATGCTTGCGCATGTCAAGGCTGACGAACTTCGGTCAAATATCGACTGGGGTGTCGTATTCGGCGAGTTTGGAACAATGTTCACAAAAGTCATCGAGCCCGTCCTGGCGGATGCAAAGGCTTATGTCCAGACGGATGAATTCAAGAATTCCGACCACGAAAGCCAGAAGGCATTGCTGGACGCAATCCGCCAGATGGAAAAGTCGATGGGTGGCGCCGGCAATGTCAGCTTTAAGAAACTCGGCAACGAGATTAACGAATATCAGTTGGCAATGTCCCGGCTACAGGAAGCGCAGGAAGAATACGGCAGATGCTATGCCGAGCTTGAGAAGGCTCAAAAAGAATATATTCTGGCGCAGACAGATGGCACCGAAGCCGAAAAAACGGCTGCGGAGCAAGCCCTTGCCGTAGCCCAGGATAATGAAGCCGCTGCGGCAAAGAATGTGGAAACTCTTCAGGCAACTGCCAATGCCGCACAAAGAACCGTCACTGACACGGCAACTATGCTGAAGGAGTCGATGGATGGAGTGGTGGAAGGATTGCAGCAGCTGTCTTCGGGAAGTCTTTCGGGAGTGTATAAGGGCCTGATCAACCTTGGCGACAGCGCTAAAAAGATGGGAGGTGTCCTTGGCAATGCTTTCGGCAAAGTCGCCGAATCCCTGAAGGATATTCCCATTATCGGGTGGATCGCAAGCATAATCGATGTCTTCAAGGATGGCCTGAGCGTTGTTGTCGGTGGCATACTGGATGCCGTATTCAACGCGATAAGCGGTATTCTTGACGATATTCTGTCCGGAGACCTGTTTGTGACTTTGGGAGAAAGCATACTCTCCGGCGTCGGCAAAATATTCGATGCCATAACATGGGGTGGTTTCTCCTCCTGGTTTGGTAGCGGTGACAGCGACAAGCATCTTGCCGAGGACATAGAATATCTTACAAACTCCAACAAAGACCTCAAAAAGGCTATCGACAACCTCGCGGACCAAATGAGCGAGGGTGCCGTATCCGATGCGCAATCAGTCTATGAACGGCAGAAGGCTTTGCTTGAGCAGTCGATGGCCAATACTCAAGAGATGATGGCTCGTTCTGCGGCTGCTTACAGCAACGGGTTCCTTGGCATTGGTGGCCACCATTCGACAAATTACAAGATTGACAAAGGCATGTCCTCTGCCGATTGGGCTCGTATCAGTGAGATTACCGGCAAGAACATCACGAGTGCAGGAGCCTTTTTCGGGTTGTCAAGCGAGGATATGGCAAAGGTATTCAACGAAGCCAACGACTTATACACAAAAATCAAGTCGCTTGCGGATGACGGATATAAGGACGCGTCCAAATATATGGACGATTACATTGATTATTACCGTCAGATTGAGGAACTGCAGGATGCATTGCGTGAAAAATTGACCGGGATATCGTTCGGGGCGCTCCGTGACAATTTCAAGAGCGAGTTGCTTGATATGAAATCGGATGCCAAGACCATGGGAGAAAACATCGGAGAGACACTGTTCGAGTCCATGGTCGAGAGCCTTATGAGCGAAAAGTATGACAAGCGGCTCAAAGAATGGTATGAGGCATTTGCCGACTACATGTCCGATGACGGCAAACTTTCCGAACAGGAACTTGCGGAGCTTAAACGGCGATATCAGGGTATCGTTGACGATGCGATTAGAGAGCGTGACGCTTTGGCCGATGCCATGGGATATGATCCCGAAAAGGGCGGGACTTCCCAGTCGGGCAAAGCCGGCGGTTATAACGCCATTAGCCAGGACCAGGGTACAAAACTCGAGGGACTCTTCGTGAGCGCCCAGATGCATCTTGCGTCAATAGACCAAAAGATAGAGGATGTGACCGGAAAATGGGGCGCGGCCTCCGATGCATTGAGCAGGATTGAGGAAAACACCGAATCCAACGCCAAAAGCGCCGGAGAGATAAAGGAACTTCTTGAAAAAATCGCCAGAGACGGTATCAGAACCAAATAATAATGGACACAACCGCATTAAAAGGTCTTGTCATAATAAACGGCAAGGATATATGGACCGAATTCGGAGCCTTTCTGACCGAAGAGAAGAAGGGCGGCCGCGATAATCTCACATCCATAATGGCGCCGTCAAAGGTTAAGAGCCATGTCGGCGTCAATATCCGGGAACATGACGGCACGAAATATTCCGGGAAGCTCGATGTCAAAAACGAAGAGCGGGATGTCACGCTGCATTTCGCCATATTCGCCGGAACCAGGAATGAGTGGCTGCTAAGATATCGTTCGTTCATCACATTCCTCAAGACCGGGGAAAATGGATGGCTTTCGGTGCGCTTGCCGGAGCTCGGGCTGACCATGCGCATGTTCTATGTCGATTGCCCGGGCTACAAGCCTCTCACTTACCTCCATAACGAAGGTGTTCAGGCAAGCCGCTTCAAGGTGAAATTCCGCGAGCCTGTACCGTCATTCTAACGAAATTAAAACGCCGTTCAAATATGCTTATAACGATATACGACAAAGTCGGGAACCCGAAGGTGGAACTGTCCCCCAACGATAGCTCCACACAGGTGACAGAGATACAGGGCGACAATGTCTTGACTCTCTCGTTCACCCATTACGAGCATATAGACCTCGATGTCGATGACTACGCCGACTTCGAGGGAGAGCGCTACTGGCTCACCGAGAAATACCGTCCGAAGCAGAAATCAACGAGAGAGTGGAGCTACGATATCAAACTCTACGGCGTGGAGAGCATGATCAAGCGTCTGCTCGTAATCAAGACCGTTGACAACGAGGAAGAGCCGGTATTCACCTTGACCGCCCCGCCCCGGGAACATGTGGCGATGATAGTCCGCTGCATGAACGACGGCATGGGAAACATCACCGACTGGAAGGTCGGACAGGTCGACGGCACCGAGAACATCGTCATCGATTACTTCGGCAAGTATTGCGACCAGGCGCTCAAGGAGATTGCCGAGAAGGTCGGCGCTGAATGGTGGGTGGAAGGTCAGACCGTAAACATCTGCAAATGCGAGCATGGCGAGCCGGTCTTCATGGGCTATGACAAAGGGCTGACC
>USIY01000056.1 GCA_900554845.1 uncultured Bacteroidales bacterium
AATCCCATCTACATAGACGGCGTACAGCTTAACTATACCCACGAGCTTCGTTCAATAGATGTTCCCGGCTGCTACGAGCAGGAAGGGGAGCGTCTTGTGAAATACGAGATCCTCGGCGGCGATAAGGGTACAACCTTCGACGACCAGGTCATCTTCCGCTATGCCGACGTACTGCTGATGAAGGCCGAGTGCCTGCTTCGTATCACGGGTTCCTACAACGGTGAAGGCGCCGATGTGGCCGCCACTCTGGTTACCCAGGTGCGCCAGCGTAACTTCGCAAGCAACCCCTCCAAGGCCATCCGCACAGTCGCACAGCTCCGAGGCGGCAGCTGCTATGACTACGGTCACCGTGAGAACACCGCCGAGATGGACCAGCCCGACAACTGGATCATCACGCATGAGGGCGGCGCCGACATTCAGTTAGGCGGTCTGCTTGACGAACTCGCATGGGAATTCCTGGCAGAGGGACACCGTCGTCAGGACCTGATTCGCTTCATGACCAACGGCGGTTTCAACGTCTGGAACGGCAAGTCCTGGTTCTGCAAGGACGCCATGACCGATCCCGCCGACCGTCACTATGACGTATTCCCCATTCCCAAGTCCGCTTTGGACGGAAATCCCAATCTGAAGCAGAATCCCGGTTACGCCGGATGATAAAGAGAATCGAATAATAAGGATTTGAAATGAAAACATCATATATTTTTCTGGCATCGGTGCTTGCCCTGACCATGGCAAGCTGTAACTCCGACGAGCCCAACGACGCATGCGACAAGCATGAGTACACCGAAGGCGAGGCTCCTTACCTGCGCAGCAACCCTGCGGCCACGAACGCGATGGAGATGGTGTTCCAGATGGCCAAGATCGACCAGCCGCAGTACATCAATCTGAAGGACTACGCCTCATGCTTCCACAAGAATCTGAACATGACCGTGGACGAGACTCTGGCCGCACTGGCTAACGGCGACGTGGTGTTCTACCCCATCAACACAGCCCGTCAGGTCTGGAACATAATGGAGCCAAATTTCGGCGAATATGTATGGGGATACACTTCCGCCGGTCCAGTGCGAACAGACCTCGGAGAAAATGTAGATCCTATATCCCCTGATTTCTTTATGTCTCTTGACACTGAGAAAAAACGCATCGAGATTAAAGCTGTAGGAACTCCCGCCATCGGTACGATGGTCAACATGGACTTCGGATTCGCAGAGAAGAAAAACAGCGCATTCGACGATTATGTCCGCTTCTCTGTAACCATATCAGTCACCGACCCGAGCAAGATCGTGCTTTCGGCCAACATACCGGGCGAGGGTTACGGCGTATACTCCATCAAGCTCAAAGATTTCGACGAGAACTTCCAGCTCGCGATGGGCATGACCGCGACAGAAGTAATTGAGGCTCTCGAGAAAGACAAGATTGACGTATATCTGTGTGACGCCGACGGCAACCGTATCACCAATGATAAGGGGGGACGTCCGGATTACACATCCGGCGCTTACGGTTACTGGATCAATCCTGACTTACAGATCTGCGGATGGGACGGCGGAGGATATCCGGCCAACCTGATGTTCCTTGAGTACGGAGGCGACGGACTTTACAATCTTGGAAACGCAGATGCCAAAGGACTAACTCCCACAGGAACTCAAGTCAAGCTGACATTTGAATTCGTATCTGTAGATAAGCCTGAGAACTTCATTCAGTTTATCGTTGCAGTGACATTTGATTAATCACATTCCGGCGGAGGCTCGCTCCTCCGCCGGGCCAACCAAACAAAGAGAAAGTCATGAAAAATATGATTAAATACTGGTTGCTGGCCGCATCGGCCATCATGGCGATGCCGGTTCTGACGTCCTGCGACGATGATGACGAACCGACAGTCCAGCTGCCTACCGACTTCAATATGGAGACCGTCTCGCTCAACATCACGTGGGACGAGACCGAGGGCTACGTTCAGTTCGCCGCCAACGGCGAATGGAAGGCCACACCGTTGAGCGGATGGATCAAGGTGGATCCCAACAGCGGCGACGCCGGCAACTGCCGCGCATACCTGCTGTTCGAGCCCAATCCCTACCGTCTGCCCCGTACCGGCCAGGTTGAGGTGACATGCGGCGACAAGACGGGACTTGTAGAGGTGATCCAGGCAGGATGCACCGATGATTCCCAAGTCGCTCCCTGTGTCAGCGACATTTCGATCGATTCGTTCGATTACCAGACGGGAGAGATCGCCGTATCCGACTTCGCCGAAGCCATCATGGGCAACCTTGGCCTCAGCGTAGCCAACTTCGCCAAAGGTGTAGGCGCCGAGGGCAACCTGGACTTCTTCGTAGTGGGTAAGGACGGCCAGTGGCTGCAGGGCGGCACGTCCGGAACACGTTGCGGCGCTTGGTTCGACTCCAATCTGAATGTGGCTCAATGGGACGGCGCGGGTTATCCACGCATAGCCCTCTTCCTTGAGGTGTACGGTGACGACGACAATCCGAGATTCGTGATCGGCCGCGCTCCCGGTGTGCCCGACAACGCCGAATATACGCTGAACTTCGGCTTCACTTTCGCCAACGACCACAGCAAATACTGCATGTTCAAGGTCAACGTGGTGTTCCCCGCAGTAAGTCTGGAAGGCGAGATTCTGGAGACAATCGACATGGACATCAACATTCCGTCTGTAGGATATGACGCCGTCAAGGTTCCGTTCGATTCACAGAAAGTGATGTCGACCCTCGGATGTACTTCGATGGCGATCACCAAGGTCGTTTCCTATGACGCCGACGGCAAGTTCCTGGATTATACCGGCAACAACGGCTACTGGTACGACAAGACCGGTGCCGTGGGAAGCTGGGGCGACACGGCCGGATGGTTCATCGAGTTCCACGGCGACAGCGAGGAGGCCGAGCCTGAGGATCTGACATCATTCGCCGTAGGAACGATGCCCGGCGTGGCGAATGTATCCGGAAACTCATCCATCGGCTTCTTCTACAACGGCAAGGTGGTTATGTTCAATGTCCACATGACTGTCGGAGACGCTCCGGAAGCGCCCGCTGAATAATACACCAATTAAAATGTCAAGAGGCGTGCCGCAACGGTCATAAGCCGTTACGGCACGCATAAAATAGAAACAAAATGAGAAAAGCAGTAATAAAGTCGATGCTTGCGTTGGCCGTTCTGGGCATGGGAGCCGCCGTGACTTCCTGCAATGACGATGATGTAATCTACAACATCAACGAGACAGGTTTCAGCGAGGTTCAGGAACAGACCACTCTTCCTTTCACCTACGACAACGACAGCCAGGCCATCACTTTCAAGGCCAAGGGTAACTGGCGCATCGAGGTAGAGCCGGGTGTTGAATGGGTGACTTTCTCCCCCACTGGCGGCAAACGCGGCGAGAACGTAGTGAAAGTAAACGTGGCATGCAATTATGGTTCTGAGGCACGTGGCGCCATTTTCAACCTTATCTCCGGTGAGGAAAAAGTCCTCTTCACTGTTCAGCAGCCGGAGTTCGGAGGAACGCTTCCTGAAATAGAACAGGGAGAAAGCAGCTACATCGATCCCGCCACCATTCCCGACTATGACAAATTCTTCGCGAACTCCGAGCACGGCGCAGGTATTCTGTTCAGCGGCTCCAATTTCAGCTTCGCGCGTTATAAGTCTTCCGAGCACTTCTTCGTGTTCTGGGGCTCTGATTTCGGAGATGATCCCAATGCCTCCATCGTACCGGCGGCCATGCGCGTGGATATCGACGATCTGCTGGCAAAGGCAGAGCAGTTCTACGACACGAACGTCAACAAACTGAAGATGGCCACAGTTGGCCAGGGCAAATCCTATCTTGACGATTACAAGATGCAGATCTATCTGCTGTATCAGGACGAATGGCTGGCAACAGGTTCCGGTTACGACAACGTGATCGGTGCTCTTTGGGTGAATCCTTCCACATGTCAGCCCGTAGGCTCGACGATCGCACATGAGATCGGCCACTCCTTCCAGTATCAGGTATACTGCGACAAGGTTAAGCAAGGCGCTCCGGACGACATGAGTCATGGATTCCGCTACGGTTTCAACGCCGACGGCTCGGCCGGCTGCTCTTATTGGGAACAGTGCGCGCAATGGCAGGCACAGCGTGATTATCCCGAGGAACAGTTCGGTTACCATCTGGCTACCTGGAAAGCCAACTGCCACCGTATCTTCTACCATGAATGGATGCGTTACGCTTCCTACTGGCTCCAGTCCGACTGGGTTGCACGCCATGGCATCGACACTTACAGCCGCATCTGGCGCGAGTCCGCGTTCCCCGAGGATCCTATCGAGACCTACACACGTCTGTACAACAACAGCGATATGCAGAAGACTTACGATGAACTTTTCCAGTACGCTTCGCATATGGTTTACTATGATCTTGACGGTGTCCGCGAGTACGCTACCGCCGAAGCCAAGGGTGATTATGAGACCGAATTGTTCCGCACCGAGGGTTCTACATATCAGGTTGGTTACAAATCCACACCCGGAACCACAGGTTTCAACGTGATCCGTCTTACTGACGCCGCGGGCAAGACCGTCAAGGCCGATGTGAAAGCACTGGCTCCCGGAAGCGCGCTTGCTTCCAAAGATGCAGGATCTGTCCTGAACGGCGACGGCGGAGTGGTAGGCGCGACCCGCAACTACAACACCCAGTCCAACACTTCCACGAGCTTCCGCTTCGGCTATGTGGCCATAGTTGACGGCAAACCCGTTTACTCACCGATGACCAAAGGTGCAAACGGTTGCGCTTCATATAATGTTCCCGCCGGAGCCAAAGAGTTGTACTTCGTGATCATGGGTGCTCCCGACACTTACAACCGCGTGGCATGGGATGACAACGAGCTGAACGACGAACAGTGGCCTTACACCGTTACTTTCGACGGAGCGGACGTTTACGGCTACACCGAGCCGACACTTCCCGTCTACGAAAAGGTCGACGCCAACACTTTGAACGTTTCCTACGAGCTCGCCGTGAACATCAACCATCAGAACTGGGTGGTGGGAACCCTCAACCTGATGTCGAACGAGATGTGCGAGTTCCTTGGAGTTCAGTTCGGTGATCTGTCCGGTCTGATGGATGTTCCTCACGCAGGTACTCCCGTGGAGAAGAAAGAAGGTAAAATAGCTGTTTTCAATCTTGATTCCGACGGCAAGCTCAATGGTAATCCTACGGCCAACGACGGATATTTTGTCAATCCTAAGGGTGACGTGACAGAATATGGCCAGGCTCAGATCTACTATGAGATGAGCGGTGTGAACATATCGCTCGGAGCCAAGGACGGTGTGGGAGCCGACGGCGAGACATGGACTATCCGTCCTGTCTACATCTACACCAAGGATGGAGTCGAGAAGAGAGTCAACATCAAGGTCAACTACAACTTCTTCACTCCCAAAGCACAGAAGCCCCGTGTGAAGTATTCCAAAATGAAAAAATTCTAAGAACTTTTCTTAGGATTACCAACCCGCAAAAATCTCTCCAAAGAGACGTGCCCTCTTGCGAAGGCACGTCTCACAATAAAACCCAATACCTATACATCATGAACAAAACACTCAGGATATTGCCGGTTTCGCTGATGCTGGCCGTTGCCACGATATGCGGTGCACAGGACAATAATCCATCTGAATCGGGAGTGATAGCTCTCAATCCCGATGAATCATATCCGGTTGCCACGGATATCCCCGTGCTAACATTTCAGGAAAAATCAATATACGTTCCCAACGATCTGCGCAAGATGGACCTTAACGATCCCGAGAGCAAATGGAGCTACAAACGGATGGTGAGCACTCCGGACGTCGCGCTGTTCTGGGCAAAGGAATTCGGACCCGACATCACCAAGGCGCCGGACCTGGACGGCCATAACATGAAGGTGGATCTCGCCAACCTTATGGCCAAGCTTCAGCATTTCTATGACTTTTTCTATAAAGACCTGACGTTCGTCAAGCCGGGAACCAAGGCCGACAAGTACAAGATGATGGTGATGCTCGACTACTCTCTGGAAGGAACTGCCTACGGCGGAGACTATGACGGCCAGATAGGTGCGTTATGGATAGCTCCGAACAGAGTCCAAGACCAGAACCTGAACTGCATCGCGCATGAACTCGGACACAGTTTCCAATTGCAGATAAGCTGTGACGGAGAAGGAGAAGCATGGGGAGGCGCCGGAATGTTCGAGATGGCGTCGCAATGGATGCTGTGGCAGGTCAATCCGGAATGGCAGAAGGACGAACGTTTCCATCTTGATGCATTCGCAGACTTGACACACAAGGCTTTCCTGCATATCGACAATATCTACCACTCCCCTTATGTTCTTGAGATCTGGGGCGAGAAACATGGCCGACCTTTCATCGCCGAACTGTTCCGTCAAGGAAAGGTGGGCGAAGACCCTGCCATGACCTATATGCGGATAAACAAAATGAACCAGAAGGCATTCAATGACGAGATGTTCGACATCGACCGCCGTCTCGTGAACTGGGACATTGACCGTGTCCGTGAATATACCCGCGGATATACCGACATCTGGCATACCGATCTGACTGACGCGGGCAACGGATGGAAACGCATATCGGTAAAGAACGCCCCCGAGAACTATGGATTCAATGTGATTCCCGTTGAAGTGCCGTCAACCGGCAAAAGTGTCAAGGTTGACTTCCGCGGCGAGGCCGGACACAAAGGGTATATCACTACAAACAAGAAGAACGCCGGCTGGAGATATGGATTTGTAGCGATCGACAATGAAGGGAAAGCTCACTATGGAGATATGCACTCGGCGTCAAAAGGGTCCCTTATCTTCAAAAATAACGGTGACATAAGCAAACTTTGGTTGGTGGTGATGGGAGCACCGACCAAACATCTAAGAAATATCGACGGTCCGGACAACCCGGGGGATCCGCAGTACCCTTATTCGATAAAAGTCACATATTAACCGTTTAATCAAGGAGGACCCCCGTCCTCCTTTTTTATTATTATTGCATGTTTCGTCAATTTGAACTAACTTTGCACCATTAGTCCGATTTAACCTTAAAATGAAATTGTTTCGACTTATGAACAATTACAACAATACAACGCACACATCAAGAATTTTCAACAGAACAGGCGCTAAATTCCGAATCGCAGCAACAATAACCTTATTGGGGCTTTATGCACTTTCCATCCAAGCCTCTACAAAATCGCCCGAATACAATTTTCTTCATTATACATCGGAAAACGGCCTTGCTTCAAACTGTGTCCGTGATATTGTGCAGGACAACCAAGGTTTCATGTGGTTCGCCACAGACGGTGGACTGAATTCGTTCGATGGTGTGCGTTTCATGACTTACCTTCCCGATAACGGGAATAAAAGAGAGCTGCCGGAAATTTATGCCTTGTGCCTCTGTATGTACGGCGATGACTTATTGGTCAGCATATCTCAAAATATATACCGTTATGACCGAACCGGTGACAAACTCATTCCACTCCAATTGAAGTATCAACAAGGCATAAGAAAAATAGAAGGTCTTGATGTAAGGGATATGGACAGCGATACTTTCGGGAATCTATGGATAACAGTGGAGAACAACGGCGTCTATCGCATAGACAAGACTATGAATGTAACCGGTCATTACAACTTTCCGGAACTTAACAACACCGTCACTACAATATATGTGGACAACAGCAACGTTGTCTGGGCCCTCAGCACAGTGGGGGAAGGAGGAGTGTACCGTTATGACCGCAACAGCAAAAAATTCATAAAAGTCATATTCAAATTTCCAACCGAGAACAAAAACATACATGCGCAGGCCATTCTGCATGATTCCAACGGTGAACACTGGCTCGGCACGCGTAACAACGGGTTATTGAAATTCAACCCCAATACCGGAGAAATCTTGCATGGAGTACTTCCGAACACATCCGACGGATTCAACCACATCCACTCCATCACCCAATACTCCCCCACCCAGCTTCTGATAGGTTCGGACCAAGGAGTGGCGTTATATGATATACCTACAGACAAATCCATACTGTACACCAACGACGAACTCAACAACCGTTCCCTTAGCAATCAATTTGTGTATCCTATCCATCGTGACCGTGAGGGAGGATTTTGGATAGGCACATTCTACGGCGGAATAAATTATATGTCGCCGGACACAAAACATATAAACCGCTACACACCTTCAAGATACAGGAATTCCGTCTGCGGCAACGTCATCTCCTGTCTGGGCGAGGATTCCAGCGGAACGATCTGGATCGGAAGCGATGACGGTGGCCTTTGCAATTACAATCCTTCAAACGGAAAGTTTACTAAGTATCCGCTGGACAGGACACGTACCTACGACAATGTCCATGCCGTCAATTCCTCTCCACAGGGCATTTGGGTGGGAACATTCTCATCCGGCGCGGGATTGCTGAATCCCGCAACCGGTCAATGGAGACAAGTGCCGTTGGAAGGATATGGCAATGCTTATAGCTGTTATGCCATTCTGCAAGACAGCAAAGGAAACGTCTGGATGGCCGCCAACGATTGTCTGAACCGTTATGATGTAAACAAAGATATGTTTATACGTCACCGGTATCTTGGATCATGGACGAAGTGTATAGTCGAAGACACGAGACATCGGATATGGGTCGGCACGCAAGGCAAAGGCCTTTTCATATTCAATCCTGCGATGGACACTTGGGTAAATTTTCATTCCGGTAAAGACGGCGGCAATCTACCGAACAACCAGGTGTATCATATTTCCATGACGAAAGAGGGTGAAATATATGTGGCTACAGGAAACGGTGTTGCATTATATGACGAAGCCAATGACCGGTTTAAAAAAGTAAATGTCGACATTCCCTTCAGAGTGGCTAACAGCGTGGAGAAAGCAGGTAATTCTCTATGGATCGCCACTAACAACGGATTGATCCGTTATAAAAACGACGGTACCTCCGAGACCTATTCCACAAAAGACGGACTGGTGAACAATGAATTCTGCTCCGGAGTATCTCTGCTCGCTTCCGACGGACAGATGTATCTCGGATCGCCTAACGGTCTTTGCTCATTCTTCCCCTCGGAATTAAAACCCAATAAATATGTACCTCCTATCTATTTTACCGGTCTTGAAGTCGTAAACAGATTGATACATGTGGGCGACCCCCTCCTGCCAAAATCTTTGGATACACTTGATGAATTGGTATTGGGACATGACGACCACACGTTCAGTATCTATTTTTCAGCGTTGAGTTATGCGAATCCGGATAAGAATGAATACGTCTACAAACTTGAGGGTTTCGACAAGGGCTGGATAGCCGCCGGTAAGGAAAACCGCGCCACATATTCAAATCTGCCTCCGGGCAAATATACTCTCAGAGTCCGCGCCGCCAACAACGACGGCATATGGAACGAAGAAGACGTGCGGCTGAAAATCCGGGTAAAGCCGGTATGGTACGCTTCGTGGTGGATGAGGACAATATATGCTCTGCTGTTGATATCATTCTTGTTTTTACTCTACCGAAGGAATGTTAAGCGTCGTGAGGAAGCCCATCAGGAGGAATTGAGACGAATCAGCAGCAATAAGGAAAAGGAAGTTTATAAAGCCAAACTCGGTTTCTTCACAATTGTCGCGCATGAGATACGTACTCCCGTGTCGCTTATTATCGGCCCCTTGGAAAAGATGATCGACAACGCCGCGAGTTTACCATCCTCGTTGCGCGGGGACCTTGACATGATCAACAGTAACGCGCGGCGTCTGCTGTCGCTCGTCAATCAGTTGCTTGACTTCAAAAAAGTAGAGGAGAGCGAGATGCCTATGGATTTCGTGCATGTCAGGGTTCTGCCGTTGATTGAATCGGTTGTGGAGCGCTTCAAGCCAAGCGTCAAGCATAAAGGGGCTGTTTTGACCGCTGAATATCCCACTACCGATTTTGAGGCGGACATTTGTCCCGAAGCTTTCACAAAACTCGTCAGCAACCTTTTGAACAATGCCAGGAAATTCACTGCCGACAGGATTTCCTTACAATGCGTTTACAGCCAGGGCGAAGACTTTTTCAAAATTATTGTGGAGGACAACGGCATTGGCATTCCTAAAGAAAAACAAGAAAGGATTTTCACTCCTTTCTATCAAGTAATCGACAATATAAACGAAAGCCGCGGCGGAACGGGACTCGGACTAAGCATTGTAAAGAACGTGGCCGAAAAACATGGCGGAAATGTGAAAGTGGAAAGCGAGCCTGGAAAAGGTTCCAGATTTATAGTAACATTACCTGTAAAGCAAAAGATAGTTGTACCGGTAGAACAGCTTCAAGAACAAATATCCACGATCATCAACCAAGAACAGTCTGAGGAATCCGAGAAAAACAAATCGGACAAACAGGTCATGCTGGTCGTTGACGACAACCGTGACATGCTGAATTATATCTCCAAAAGCATGGAGGGGAAGTATGATGTTCTTACAGCCGAGAATGGCCGCGAAGCACTGGAAGTGTTGAAGGATAATGATGTCGCCATGATCATATGCGACTGGATGATGCCGGTGATGGACGGTCTTACACTGTTGAGGAAAATTCGCAATAATATCGCCACAAGCCATATACCGTTCATCATGCTGACCGCAAAAACCGACACGGAATCCAAAGTCGAAAGCATGAAATCGGGGGCCGACGCATACGTGGAGAAGCCGTTTTCCATGGCGTTCCTTGAAGCTCGCGTCGAGAATCTTGTAAACATGCGACGCATGCTTCGCGACAAATACTCGAACAACGAACAGGTTCCCGTCACTGTCCTTGCCTCTCACCCACAGGACGACGACTTCCTGGAACGATTGAACGGCATTATCGAAGAGCACCTCTCGGACACGACATTCAGTGTCGACATTCTCGCTGAGAAACTGAACATAAGCCGCACCAATCTATATTCGAAACTCAAGTCGATGGCCGACATGACGCCTAATGAAATCATACAGATCACACGACTGAAAAAAGGCGCCGAGCTACTTGCCGAAGGCAATCTGAAAGTGTCTGAAGTCAGCGACAGGGTCGGTTTCAACAGCCCCTCCTACTTCACCAAATGTTTTCAACGTCAGTTCGGAGTCAAACCCGGCTCCTATGCTGAAACAACCAAATGAAACCGTACAAATAAAAAATTGTAAGCAAACGGTTCTGCGCGTATATGTGGGA
>USIY01000057.1 GCA_900554845.1 uncultured Bacteroidales bacterium
GGGTCGCCAACAAATGGATTCCTGCCGAGGTAATGAAAAAAGACCGACAGCTTGTCGAAGCCGCCAGCCTTGATATTACGCCTGATTCTGGGATTTTATAGGTTAACAAAAGAGGCCACTCACATACGAGGGGCCTCTTTTTTTGTCTTGTCCTTTTCGGGAATTATATATGTCCCTTATTCTCGGACATAATGCGGCATCTCTTCAGGAATAATCATTGATATCTCCACCATGCCTGCGATTTCACCCGAGGATTCTCGCCACGGCGTCTGATAAATCATCTTTCTAAGGCCATTCTTGGATATAGTGTAGGAATTGCTTTCGCCTGTAGCGAGCATATGACGGATCTTATCTTGCGCATGTTCGGGATGGCATCCGAACAGATTGGTGCCGATCAGTGACTTCCCATTCTTGCAGAATGTGTCACGCGACTTTCTGTTCATATAGACTATAACGCCCTCTTTGTCACATACGGTGACAGCGCAATTCAAATCCTCGGCCCATGGGAAGCCGCATTTCAATTCTTTTTCAATCATATCATTCTCCATCTATTTTCTTCAAAGTTCTGAGCAAACGCTCGCCTATACCTATCGTGTATCCCTGTGATACGAAGACAATACGGTTGAACGTATCCGCGATTACAAAAACCGGTAGTTCCGAGGTGGAAAGATTCAACGAATCGCATATTTCTTTCAATATCTTTCCGTCGGCATCAACTCCAATCGTTACATTCTCGGGCAAATCGGGATATGAATTCCTGTCGAATTCGGCCGAGTCATCACCCTCGAACAATATCAGCATTTTCTCACCTCCCCCCAAGGCTTTGGAGCGTTCGTCGAACTCCTTTCCAAGCAAGGATATGTCATTCAAGGTATGCACCGAGGGCTCGTGTCCGTTACGGACGATACCAAGCACATAATAGCCGCGCCCCGTAGTGGAAAGGATACTCTTGTCGGAGTCCGTAGCGATATCGTGATATAAATTCTCGGAATTAAGATTGCCGATGACCGACACCGCCGAGTTTTCTTCACGCATTACCAACGGCAGCTCCGTAGTCTCATTCTTACGAACATCAAAGAACTTGACATCAGCGAGCACTCCCCCATCGGCAAGGCGCTGCCCCGTTATCAGCATATAATTGCCCGCGTCCACCTCTGCAGAGCTGCCGAACAAACCTGAAACTGTCCCTTCCTCAGGATATTCCATCAGCTGGGGAATACCGTCAACGATCTTTGAAATCGTAAAATGGGTATAATACTTCGGATCTTTTAAATAGGCCTGAGGCTCAAAAGTCAACTTCAGTCTTCCTTTTGCCGCTTTTGAGATCCCGGCATCCGCACTCTCTTTTCTAAGCACGTCATGCCATTTCAAATTACGGTCGGCATATTGAGCCTGGCCCCGTACCAGATCCATTCGGGCAGGAATTCCCAGACTTCTGGCTACAGCCACAAAAAATATTTTTTTCGACACCTCGGCGGCTCGACCCATTCTTGCCACCGACACAGGATCCATACGATGATTAAGTGGATTCCAGCGGGAATCCTCCTTTATATTCGCATTGATCCATTCCGCCAGATCATCAGGATTCTTGCGGAATTGGTCTCGCTTATGCGAAGGCACATATTCCCTCAACATCTGTTTATAAGCGGTGAGACGCTCATTCTCCACGCGAGGGTTCAGCACATATTCATATTGGAAATCCATTGGAAAATCATTGTCAGGCACAAAGGCGTCCACATGCGACTTCAATACATCAACCGGTATATCCCTTCGGTCTTTTTCACTGATTTTTTCCAACAGACAGAGCGCGATCTCACGTCGGTCCTGATTCATATTCTGCAGTGCCCGCGTCAATAATTTATGATTTCCCCGCGATTCGAGAAGCACTCTCTTCACTCGGGTCTCGTCAAGTCCGAGCAATCGCGCTGTTTCTTCAGCCGATTCCGGAGTGGCGAATGTAGACATATAGGCATTGCGTATAGAATCCTCCTGTGCAAAGCGTATTGCATTTTGACGTTTCTGCTCGTCGCTGGCATATGTCTCTATCGGACGTGCGGGGGGAGGAACGATGTCGAACTCTATTTCCCCACGATAAGAAGCGTCCTTGTCAAGCACGATTTCCAACGGCTCACTCTCGTCTCCTTTCAACATGCCGAGATTAAAGTTCATGCCGTCGCTTGCCCAAACTATCACGTCTCCTTTGCCGGTGGTCAGCGACGCGATGCCTCGTTCATCGGTCTTCCTTCTGGCCACAGGATAAAACTCCGCATAATTATAAATACCGAAGTTTACAGTCGCATCCTTTACAGGATTGCCTTTCTTGTCCTTAACAATGACGGAGCCTTTCTTGACCGGGGCATAATTTGAGGTTACGTTTATGCTTGTGGTCAAATCGTTCTGTTGTATCTGCTCCTCCGGGCCGGCATACACACCGAAAACATTCGTATTCATCAGCATACCACGTGACGCCGGGGCATTGAACCACGCCAGATTCAACACCGGTTCCGGTTCACAGGCACCGATGAAATACCATTTGCCGTCCGCCCAGGCCTCCACCCAGGCGTGATTGTCGTCGGTATGCGCCCAACGTGGAGTATATACTTGTCGGGCAGGTATTCCAACCGATCGAAGCGCGGCGACAGCAAAGGTGGATTCTTCGCCGCATCGTCCTATCGCCTGGCTTACTGCCGAAAGTGGCGAGGAAGTACGGGCATCCGACGGTTTGTAAGTAACCTTCTCGTGACACCAGTGGTTTACCTCAAGGATAGCGTCGGTCATGCTCAACCCCTTGACTCTATCCTTCAGCTCCTCATAAAATTGCGGACGGCTCATGTCAAGGGATTCATTATTGACTCTCAACGGCAGGACAAAATGCATGAACTCACGTTCTGGAACTTGCTTTCCCCAGGGCATTTCTCTTCGGGCACGCAATGAAGACCTTACATTCTCCAAATAGAACTCCGGACTATATCCCGCCATATCCGGATCGGACATATAGGCGTACAGGAATTCCATGGCCGCCTTCTCTTCAGACGTCAACGCAGGATCCTCCGCGATTTTCAAAACATTTCCGTTCTTCCCAAGACTGTTCCTTCTTGTTTCGAAAGCTGTGTCCGTGACAAAATCAGTCAGTGAATTTCCCGCATTGAGCGTTAAATGGGCCAACAACAGCAAATATACCAAGAATTGTTTCATAAAAGATGATGCTATCTGATATTGTCAATTATTTTCCGCAATTCGCGAATCTTTTTCACATCGGAGGTTTTACGCGAATACTCATCCTCCACATTGCCCATATTCACATCCTTCCGACGATAGGACATACTGCTCTCCACTACTTTCGAGCAGGTTGCGTGAATCGCGCCGACGCCTGTCCTGCCGATTATTTCCTCCGCATTTCGTGGAGTCACACCACACCCCGCGATGATATTTATTCGGCCGTCGGCCTGAATGACAAGCTGACGCAGATTTTCAATGCCGTCGAGTGCATTTGGCTTAAATCCTGAAGTAAGCACATTATGACATCCTAATTTTATAAGTGCCTCAAGAGCACTTTCAGGGTCTCTGCACATATCGAAAGCCCTATGGAATGTCACGTCAAGTCCTCCGGCTTCATCCAAAAGTTTCTCCATCGCCGCGATATCTATGTCTCCTTCCGGAGTCAAGGCTCCCACCACAATCCCGTCTACACCGCTAAGGCCTGCCATACATATGTCGCCAATCATTGACTCCACCTCAATATCCGAGTAACAGAAGTCTCCCCGTCGGGGACGCACCAATATGTTGACCGGTATATCCTTGTCCAATGCCATTGTCAACATTCCGTACGAGGGTGTCAGCCCTCCTTCGCCGAGCGCACAACATAATTCAATACGGTCCGCTCCGCCGGCTTTCGCAGCAACGACACTGTCGATATCGCCGCAACATACCTCCAGCAATATTTTATCTTTCATTTCAATTCGAGCTCAACCACATAATCTATTTCGTCCGGGATTCTGTCCAAATGCAGTGTAATGCCTTCTTTGGTTTTACTGAATTTCACAGGAGACCTGTCTGCGAACGTCACGGCTTTTCTTACCTTAAGTTGCGCCGGCAAAAATATATCCTGAGCATCCGCCTCAGTAACATGAACAAAAAGCCTGTTACCTTTCACAGTGGCCGAGCCCCATTTCTGCGCTTTGAAAGGTCCCGCCTCTGTTCCATATATGGTCTCTCCATATACACGCATCCACTCTCCCATTTCTCTAAGCCGTTCGCGTGCCACCGCAGGCAATTCTCCATTCGGCTGCGGACCTATGTTCAGCAAAAGATTTGCTCCCATACCCGCGGCCTTGACCAGATACCTTATCAAAGTACGCGTGTCTTTGTAATTAGTGTCCACAATCTTATAGCCCCACATTCCGTTCATTGTGTTGCATGTTTCCAGAGGAAGACGGCTGATTTCCTGTCCAGACAGGCCTGCCGTGTTCTCACCCGGAAGGTCCCGTTCGAATATCTGAATATCCTCGCCCGGATATGGCGTCTGATGATGGTTGTTGGCCACCAGACACCCTGGCTGTAATTGGTGTATCAGCGCATATTGCTCTTTTAATCCCCAGTCGAAGGGGGTCGTGTCTTCGTCATGATCCCACCATCCGTCAAACCAAATGGCTCGGATAGGCCCGTAGTTCGTCAACAGCTCTGTGAGTTGATTGTTCATGAACCGATAATATCCTTTCCAGTCATTGACCGTAGAATCACGGCCTGTGCCATGGCCCGTGCGCCCTTGAGGATAGTCAGTTCTCGTCCAGTCCAAGTGAGAATAGTAAAGATGCAGCTTTATATCTTTCCTATGGCATTCATCGGCCAATTCTTTCAACACATCACGCTTGAACGGTGTGGCGTCCACTATGTTGTAGTCACTTTGATCCGTATCGAACATCGAAAATCCGTCATGATGCCGGCTGGTGAACGTTACATATCTCGCACCGGAATCTTTTATGGCGTTCACCCACTCCTCTGCGTCAAAATCCGCAGGATAGAATCCTCTGGCAGCCTTGGCATATTCGGATGCAAGAGGTCCGTAATTCAGATACCACTCCCCCTGTCCGAACATACTGTAAATGCCCCAATGTATGAATATCCCGAAACGGTCTGCGCTGAATTCTTTTCTTGACTGCAGCACATCGGCAGTAGGCTCGTAAACATAATTTCTGTCCGGTTCATCAACGTCGGCCAACAGGCTGACTCCTATTGATAAAACCATTGACAACACTATAATGATCTTTTTCATAATATATCGAATCAACTGTTCAGTCTTTATCTTTTCTGCCACGGCAGCGACGCAGCTCCCAGAATAGCGGCATCGGAACCGCGCAACGTGGAAAACAGAATTTTTGTGTCACGATACAGATAAAGCATATGTTCGTCCATTACCTCTTTGATATGCTCCGCATTCAATTCCCGGGGATCGGCCACCCCTCCGAAAAGAATTATGGCTTCCGGATCACTATAGGCGCAGAACTCAGCGAATGCCTTGCCAAGGGCCTCTTCAGTGAACCGAAACACGCTGGCCGCCAGCTTGTCGCCTTCCAGAAACGCATCTCCAATTTTCTTGGCTGTGAGTTGGTCGCCGGGGATCTCGCGTAGTTCGGAGGGGATATCTGAATCCTCCATCATCCGTCTTGCTGTCTCCACTACTCCTCCCGCCGAACAGCATGTCTCCAGACATCCGTAGCGACCGCAACCGCAATATCGGTCAGCGGCAAACGGGAACGTTACATGACCAAGCTCTCCGGCAAAGCCGTGAGCTCCATTCAGCACTCGTCCGTCCACTACCATTCCGCTGCCGACTCCCGTTCCTAAAGTAATCTCAATAAAATTCTCCAACCCTCGGGCACTTCCGTAAATCATCTCGCCGATAGCGGCAGCATTCGCGTCGTTGGATATCCATACCGGTAACCCCGTCAGAGTCTCAAGCATGTCGGCCAACGGCACAATACCCTTCCATGGCAATTCGGCGGGATTCTCTATGCATCGCGTTTTGTAATTAACGCATGGTGCGCCTATGCCGATCCCTTTTACTCTATTGTCCTCCGAATGGACATGTCCCGAAGTTCCGTCTACTTCTCCTACGCCCGTTTCCTCGATCAGTCTTACAATTTCTGTTCGCAGACGGGCCACAAAGTCATTGATATCGATGTAATCGCGAGTGGAAAACTTTCCTCGTCCCACAATCCCGCCTTCGCTGTCTACTACAGCCAACTGTGTATTTGTGCCGCCGATGTCTATACCAACGGTATATTTCAATTCAGGTTCGTTATTCATGATATTAATGTCAAGCTGAAACTATATGATATTAGGCATTTTCCATAACACAGACAGCCTTCATCCGCAAATTTACAAAAAATTCATTTAATTCCAGATATCTGTCTCTATATTTAAGCAGTTTGGACAATGTTTTTCCACATTTCGACTTATTACATCATTTTGGCAGTGTGTATTATTTTCACGCTGCGACTTTCATTATGTGCCTTCTATTATCTCCGACTCATTGGGTCTGTCGGTTTATAACGGAGGCATCGACGCAAGCAACAGCATTTATTCACATTATATAGGAACTTGCGGCTAAAAACAATGTCGCTTTTCTTGACTATCACTCAAAGGGTCTATTCTTGGATCATCAGGAATACTCAAGGATTACAGTCACCTGTGGGACAAAGGCGCGCTGCTGTATTCTTCAATTTTTGTCCGTGACCTCAAAGACGTTCTGCAAAAGCGCAATTAGTGGACGACTGTTGAAATTAACGTTTGGTGGAAAGTATCATATAGGTTACGGCCACTATAGCTATTGACATACCGACAAGAATATTGTCGGTCAACGGTTCGCCGAAAACCAAAGTTCCTACCATAATGGCCGTGATGGGTTCGAACACCCCTAACACCGACGCCTTGGTAGCCCCGATATTGCGCGTGGCCACCGCAAGGGTCGCAGTGGATATTATGGTAGGGAAAACAGCCAGGCCGATCAAATTCAACCAATCCAGTTTGGCAGCTATGCCAGCCGTAAGATCCAGACCCGAACTCAAGCCTTTTCCAAAAAATATGACAGCTCCCACCAGCAAACAATAAAATGTCAACAATGAGTTGGAGATCGTACTTATAGTTTTATTGCGGTTGATAATGACTATAAAGAGAGCGTATGCCAATGCAGAGCCAATGGACAACAATATTCCTATGGGATTGATCGATTGTGAGGATTTACTGTGGGTCATTATGATAATTCCTGCAAAAGTAGCTATTATGGACACCCAGACAGGCCAAGACGGCACCACTTTTAGAAACACCATTATAAGCGCGACAAGCACAGGATAAAGGAATACCAAAGTCGTGGCCAATCCGGACGGGATATAACTGTAAGCCCGGAACAAGAGCAAACTGCTTGATGTGAATAACAATCCCAAAGCCAACAGAACCACCGACTGCTTCCATGATATCTTGAAACTATGTCTGTCCAAAAGCAGTACAATTCCCAAAATCAAGACCGCCATACCATAACGGAAGAAAAGAATGGACTCCACTGACGCCCCGTTCCTCATAAGAGGGACTGCAAACAACGGATTCAGTCCATAAGTCACGCCCGTGATTATTCCCGCCGGATATCCTATCAGAGCTTTCTTACTTAACCTCTTCATATACATCAGGCTCTCGTCAAGAAACGGCTTTTCAACTTAACAACGCGGCAATGGAAGCATCTGTCATAACGGTGAAAACCGGATTGCCGTTGGGGGTCAACGAAGGATCCGGAAGCGCGAAAAGACGCGCTATCAAATCTTCCATCTCACGTGCGGAAAGTTTGACTCCACGCCTGATTGCTCCCGAACGGGCCATTACGAGTGCTACTTTCTCCCGCAGAGTCCATGCCGGTTGCTGCTCGTTTCCATAATTTACTGAATCCTCAGTCACTGAGTCAAGGATGCGCAACAACACATCCTTGGCTTCGTGTTGCTGGATCATGGAAGGCACGGCGTTGATCTGCCAATCATTGTCCGAAAGATATTCCACTCTGAACCCCAACGACCGTAGATTATCTCTAACGCCGTCGAAAGCGGCCTGCTGGGCCGAGTCAAAACTCACTGTTTCAGGGAACATCAATGTCTGCGTCACTACCTCGGCATGACCTGTGCGGCGCATATATTCTTCATAAAGGATCTTAATATGCGCCCTGTGCTGATCAATCACCAGCAACCCGTCGCCCTGAGTGGTGATGATATATTTCTGGCCGAATTGAATGCATATGGGGCCAATTCCTTTGTCTCGGTCAGCGTCATCAAAGATGCCCGGTTCGGGCGTCGACGGTACGTCGGCACGCAAGGCAACAGTTTTTCCAAATGCCGGTGATTCCTCTTGTCCTTTGGCGCCCCGGTACACATCCTCCCAATTACGCGACACATGAGTGGGTCTATAATTATCACCCACAGGGGTACGGGCCATCTCCTTAAAAGGATTATAATCCGATCGGAAACCCATATCCGGTTCCACTGGCAATTCCCCTTCCGACAACGGACGTACATCCAATGCGTCGCTGTTGAAATCTATACTCGGAACAGCCGAGAATTTCCCTAACGATGTCTTTATCGCCTGTGTCAGTATCGGCCAGATGGAACTCTCATTCTCGAACTTTATTTCATTCTTTGTAGGATGAATATTGACGTCTATGGTATCGGGCTCCACTGTAAACACAAGGAAATAGCAAGGCTGCGTTCCTGTTGCTATCAAATTGTCATAACAGCTCAATACCGCCTTATGAAAATAGGGATGCCGCATGTTGCGGCCGTTCACTATCATATATTGGAGCGGATTACGTCGGCGCGCATATTCCGGACGCGATATATATCCGTCGATCTTGACTATCGGCGTGTCGATATTTACAGGAAGCAAATGTTCACTGCTTAGCGTTCCTTTCCATATTTCCTCTATTCGCTGACGTAAAGTGCCGGGACGTAATTCAATCTTGCGGTTCCCGGTGTCAATGCTTAAGCGCAGCGTATGGTTCACCAGCGCCAGCCGTTCGAACTCACGCATCACGTTGGCGAGTTCCACGCTGTCGCTCTTAAGGAACTTTCGTCTTGCGGGGACATTGAAGAACAGCTTCTTTACCGCTATGATCGTCCCTCTTTCCGCCGCAACCGGCTCCTGGAACTTCACTTTCGAAGCTTCTATTACAAGACGCGTACCTAACGATGACTCCTCAGTCTTAGTCTTCAGTTCCACTTCGGATATAGCGCATACGGAAGGCAAAGCCTCGCCACGAAAACCCATACTGTGAAGCGAGAACAAATCCGTGGCTTGGCGGATCTTGGAAGTGGCATGCCGCTCAAATGCCATACGCGCATCAGTCTCCGACATCCCGACACCGTTGTCGCTTACCTGTATCAGTGTTTTCCCTGCGTCCCGGATCACGATATTTATTTCCGTAGCCTTGGCGTCCACAGCATTCTCCACCAACTCCTTTATAACTGACGCCGGCCGTTGAATCACCTCACCGGCGGCTATCTGGTTAGCCACCGAGTCAGGTAGCAATCTGATTATATCGCTCATAGTCGTCTGCTGCTATTTACTCTTTACGGTACGGACTTTACCCTTCATATCCGAAGGTTTCGGAGCCGGCGCCTTGATCAACGACGCCTCGTTGAACCATTTTTCAAGTGGTTCCGGCAATTCTCCCAATTCGTCGATCCAACGCACACGGTCACCGTACCACTGGCGTACAGGGCGCAACACCTCAAGCCATTTGAATCCGGGAAGGAATTTCTGGGCATTCTTTACCTGGCCGATCGGCGTGACAGTGCCCGCAACATCAGGCCACATCTTCAGATGTTCCATAGTTCCGTCGCCGAAATCTGCATTCAGGAAAGAACTTTCCGCAGTTACAAATTTATTGACTGTCGAATCCTTCTCCTGCGGCAACATAATGACCTGAACATTGCCCTCCACCTCAAGACGCCGCAATGTCTCATTATCTATAAACGCCTTGATTTTCGTTCCCGACAACTGATTGTAGAAATCCTCGTCCACATGTTCGGCCACGATTCCTGATTCAGGGAGATATGCCCAGTCAACGGTGGAGTCATTAAGGTGTACGTCTATTCGATTGCCTATAACCTGACGCTCTCCGCTCCATACCACCGGTTTCCGAAGCATATACATCATCGAGTCATATTCTTCATAGACCAGTGTGTCCGCCACTCCCTGCAAGTCCTTGTTGAAAAAACGTGCGTGTCCTATGGCCTTTGCCTTATGGAATTGCTTTGGCACCATGAGATTCGAATCACGGCCCAATGCGTCAAGACGCGGTCTATTCTCAATTACGGCCTTGATGCTGTCGTCCAATAAAGAGAGCCTTACGGAATCCGGTGCACCGACTAACGTATCCAAGACAATTCTTTGAGATGCCATTGTGTCTGCAGACGTCATAGGGGCAACCGGCGTTTGATGTTCTTTCGGTGCGCCTGACGCTTTAGTCAGTCCATGACCGGCGACCGGAAATTTCATCGGAAGCAATTGCAAATGGTAAGGCATCGAATCAGCCAATTCCTGCAAGGAACCATATTTTGAAAGACGCAGACGTGTGGCCTGACTGAAATTATTGTTCAAAGAATCCGGCCATACCATCACGGTACGCATCAACGACCTTATTGTATCGGCTCTAAGGAACAGGGAGTCGGGCCGCGAATATTCTATAAGCAACGGATATTCCGTAGAAAACGCCTCCTCGGTGGAATCATTGTATTCTCCGTAACCGCCTATCAGCTGAACCTTCCGCGCTGTGTCGGTAATCACCATGGGTTGCTGCAACTTTCGCTTGTCACGGAACATATAAGCCCTGCTGATTCGCGTCGCCTTGTCGTAGATAATGCTGTCGCCTTCGAGCCATGTAATGTTCATGGCCGAGTCCCGGTGCGATATCTGCGACCGCGCCGTAAGCTGCGCATGATCGG
>USIY01000058.1 GCA_900554845.1 uncultured Bacteroidales bacterium
CGCAGCATGTCCGTGGGACCGTTGTCGTGTCCCATGCCTTCGAAGGCAGCCGACCGGATGGTGCGGTTGCGTAGTTCTACAGGCCCGATCTTGCCTGGTGTGAACAGTTTCATTAGTTTCAGTATATAAATGGAATCATATATCGGCGGTTAAGTCTGCTGTACTCGTCGCCGAATTCCTTGACGTATCGTTTCTGGAGGCTTATGGCACGTGGTGCCAGATTGGCGAACGTCCATACGGCGAAAGTAAGGCCGCCGACGGACCATGTCAATATGGCGTATCCTACCCATTCCGTAAATTCTCCGAAATAATTCGCAGAGGTGACGTAACGGAACATGCCGCCGCGGGGTATATAGTGTGCTGTGTCACCGGGTTTGCGCAAATGCCGGATGATATGGTCCGACTGCAGGTTTATCCACATTCCCGTTAAGAAAATCAGTGTGCCGAGGATGAACAGCGGGCTGTAGAGCCAGGATACAGGATAGGTGTCGGCCGGACTTACGTAGAAAAGCCAGCCTCCGATCATGTAACTGTTTATCAGATTGAAGATCACTCCTATTAGTATGATGATGAGTGGCATACGGTTCTTGCCGCGGATCATCATAGGGAATATGAAAGAGCGTTGGAAATAATGGAGTTCGAAGAGGCCTGCCATAACTATCAGAGCCGGTTCACCGGCGCGGGGACTGAAAAGCCAAAAGAGCAACATTGCCACAAACACGGGCGCTTCCATCAGTATCCAGCCAAGACGGTTGTTGACCGACGGACCCCATTTGGCGGAATACATGGCGCCGTATCCCGCCGTGATTCTATGGAGGACTATGAAAACCACAACGGCGAGCGCCAGCATTACAGTGCACACCGAGTAATAAAACGTAGGTTCAAAAACCGCATACATGTTGCAAAATTAGAATAAAATCCTCTAATGACAAAATAATTCCTCTTTTTGGCGCATAATTAGTGCCTTTTGACTGCCTTTTGTATCGGTTTCTCTATACACCGGTTGATGAATACAGAGAGTAGCACGGTGACTGTCAGGACAATTAAAAAAGCTCCCCATTCTCCCGAATATGACTTTAGATTATAGTACGCGGCCAGCTGGCAGATCGGGAAGTGAACGAGATACATGTTGTAGGACACGTTGTCGCGGCGTCCTTCCCAAGTGGCCCAGCGCCCTGTCATCGACACTCCTACCACAAGGATGCTGAAAGCCACGGGATCCACAAGAATGTCCAGATTGTATTGATCCGTTGGAATCAACATCAACAGCAACGCTCCCGTCATCAGCTGCCATCGGTATCGCATGAATACGTCGTACCAATAATAGATCATCACGCCGCAGTAAAAGAACGTAAGCTGGCCGAACATCTGGCGCCCAAGGATATTGTAGATTTCCGATCCGCTGGCGGCATACAGATATCGGAACAGCAGCCGGTAGGCCACGGATACCGCATATATGAGTATGAACGTCAGTGTGGCCCGGCCATGGATCTTTTTCACAAGCAATGCCACTAACGGAACCGACAGATAGAGCATCCATTCTACTTTAAGCGTCCATAATGAGCCGTTGACAGTACTGATTTCCATACTTTCGAAGACGCCGGGCAACGTGGGCTGAAGAAAATTCATGAATGTCAGGTTGGCACCGAGATATTTCCAGAATTCTGAGTTCGCAAAGTACGACTGAACTGTTTCTCCGGATACGAAGAACAGTCCGAAAGCGCATGCCAGCACTATGAAAAAATAGGCGGGGAGCAGCCTGATCATTCTCGACAATATGTATGTACGGAAATTTTCCTTCTTGAGATAGCTTCCGTAAATCAAGAATCCGCTGAGCGAAAAGAATCCTCCCACCGCCACGTAGCTGGAAAAGGGAAAGTAAATGTTGCCGCCTGTCAAAATGTTATAATGGGCTATGACAACGGCCAGCGCCAGTATATACCGCACCATTCCCATATTGTTAGGTACGGGGATGGGATAGGGAACTTTATTGGGCTTCAATATATTTTTCATCTGGGCCGTAGAGGGTGGTGATAAAAAAACGTCTTCTGAGACAAAAATATTTTTCGGCCACGGACATGGCGGAGGAAATATAAGATAACGCCATTCGTTTCTAAATTAGAAAGTTTGTGCTGTGAGTACTGCCACGCGGTACGCGCCGGAATATTATTTTATTTGCCTTATGCATCACGGAAAACCAAGCATCCTATCCCTTGCGATGATCTTCTTGTTGCTGACATTGTGCCCGGTTTCCGCGCATGCGATGTCCTCCGGTCCGGCCGGCAGCGCCGATTGGAAGCGGCATACCGCTTTCGACGGACAGGTCCGGAAAGTAATGGAGGGGAAACGATTCGTCTATATCTGGGCTCACCAGCAACTCTATTCTTTGGGGAACGGTTTGGGCGGCGCATATTCTGTGCCGCACGGCACTGTGCTTTATATTGACAAGAACGACTTGTCGCGTGGAGTCAGAGGACTGGCCGATGACTATCCCACGGCCGGCATGGACGCCGGGTGCGTGGCGTATAACTCCTACAAGGGATATCTGGTCATCGCATACACCAATGGAGTAATGGACATAGTCACAGATGCCGGTGAAGTCCGTACCATCCGTGATTTCGACGGCCTTGACGGAGGAATGACCATTTTGCCGCGAAACATCGCTTTCGACAGGGAAACCGGGGATGCATGGATCGCTACTAACAACGGATTCGCACGTATCGACGGAAATGGATTCAATGTCAAGGATTACGCCGATTGGGGCGTGACGGTGAATTCGATATGTCGTGTGGGAGATAGAGTTGTGGCCGTTGTGGACAATACAGTTTATGAATGCCCGGTGTCCGATGATCTGCGCAATCTGGATAACTTTGAACCTCATAAGAATCTCGCTTCGAAAATCCACGGCGTCATGCCGGTGTCCGACACGGCGTTCATCACTCTGACCGAAGGGAAGAACATCTGTCTCGCTACTGTTTCTTCCTCAGGAAACATTTCTCTTGCCCCGCAATTTTCCGACGCCGGCTTTTCAGGGCAATTGATAGGCTCCGGACCGCATATGACAGGCGGCGTTATAAATTTCAACTATATACTCAACGATGAGTTCGACAATAATTTCCTTCCTGTTCGTGACGGTTATATGGCGTTGTCGAAGAATTATCTGTATATGCTGAGATACAATTCCGGGAGCGGAGGAATGGAAATTGAGAAACGTAAGTTCAACACCGATTATGTTCCGGCGCTGGCGCGTCAGGCCGGAAGCAACGATTTTGAGAATTTTTGGTTCTACGACCTTCGTAAGGGTTTTTATTGCCAGAAAGCCGATGGATACGATGATTCCACGGTTTGGACCGATGTGACGGGACGCATGCAATGGCAAGGTCCTGTCGGCATGGGTTACGCCCGGTTGCGGTACTCCCCTACAAAAGGGATGTTGTGTATGGCTCGGTCATGTACGGTTTACAAGATGACAGCCATCGCCTCTCCGATTCCACTGTTGATGAGCGGTTACAAGAACGGTGTCTGGAAGAATTATTCTCCGGTGTACACCACACCCGATTTCTGCAGTACCGACAATGAAGCGAAGAAACTGTTTGAGAGCAAATGGAGAGGCGACAGCCCTTATCCTATACGGCATCCTCATAATTTCATGGTCGATCCTCTGGATTCCGATTATGTCATGATAGGATCCATGCTGTCGGGCGTGGCATTGATGGACCTTGACGATATCACAGGCCGTATAGTGCATTTCAGCTCGCCGAGAGACGACAGCTACAAGGGTTATCCCGGATTTGTAGCGGCGCTTCCCGACAATTCGAATGTATACGCCGACATATACTCATGTGGCGCGGACGCCGACAGGAACGTGTGGTTTTTATGGAGTGATCCGCTCAAGAGCAGTGGCAAAGGACAGGGATTAAGCATGTACTGTTGGAATCATGTCTCGCATGAGAAATACTTGGCCGGGCAGGACAACGGCCAATGCGAATGGAAGGAGGTCTTCTTTCCTTACGGCGCAGCTGTAAGCAATTCCACTTTTATGTCGCGCGGATTGGCTTTAAAGCACCCTTCCAACAAAAATAAACTGATATTGTATCCTAAAGACTGGTCGAATCCTATAATGCTTGTTGATCACAAAGGCACTCTTGAAAATTCAAGTGACGACCGTGTGGATGTGATAAGGCATTTTGCAGTGCAGTCGGGAGTGATCAGCGCGTACGGATATGTGTATGATATGGTCGAGGATGCGGTTTCGGGCGATGTGATCATTCAGATGTACGACAATCTTATAAGGTTTGATCCTGATTCTCCGGTAAAGGACAACACGATAGCCGCGGAACTGATAAATATAAACCGCCGTGACGGATCTTCTACCCCTGTGGTGCCTAACCAGGAAGCATATGCCGTTGCTTTCGACGAATATAACAGGTTGTGGATAGGCACGGCCGGTGACGGCGTTTATTGTCTTTCGGCCGACGGTAAAGAGGTGATGGCGCATTACGCCAAGAGCAATTCTCCGTTGCTTTCTGACTGGATCCATGACGTGTGCTGGAATCCGGAAACTCAGGAATTGTTTATAGCGACTGACGGCGGAATCATGTCGATGAATCCTTATACGCCTGTCGGTGCGGACCGTACCGGGGCTCCGACGGCGGAACCCACGATGATCAGCCCGGAATACGCCGGAGTGGTACGTCTGCATAATGTCCCTGCGGGCGCCTCGATTATTGTGGAGGACAGGAACGGAGCGAAAGTGGCCGATCTTGCGCTCCCTGTCAACAACGGAACCGTATGGGATACCTGCGATTCAGAAGGAAATCTGGTTCCGTCGGGGGTATATATATTGCATGATCCCGCGGGTGCGATGGATGACATTCAGATAACTATTCTCCGTTAAGTGGCTTTTAATAAAACAGCCATGAATGTATTAACTTTTTATTAAATGCCACTTAGGCGGAATAATGGGGTGTTATGGACCGGATACGGCGCTCTATACATAATATATTGGACATTATGACTACACATCGGGCAAGCGGTTGCATTGTTGTCTTGTTTATGAGTATGTTCGTTCTGTTCCTTTATCTGGAGATTGAGACATATCAGCCGCATCCGTCGATTCTTTTCCGTATATGCGGTGCATTGGCGGACGCTTCGATCTTGACGTTGCCGTTGGTTTTTCTCAGGGGAAAGTGGCGGTATCTGGGCGCCGCGGTTCCGGTTGCGGTAGGTGCGCTGGTATTGGTGAATGTGTTGTATTACAGAAATTTCAATGATCTGGTGCCGGCGAGCCTTTATGTGAATAATCAGGCGGGAGATTCATTGGTCATGGAGAGTGCCATTGAGTCATTGCGATGGTCCGATGTTTTGCTTCTGGTGTTCGGCCTGCTGCCGTTGTTGTGGCTACATGGGGATAGGAAGAGGCACATGGACCGGTGTGACAGGCGATTCACATTCATTGCGCTTGTTTGTTTGGCTGTGTTCGGCTGGGGTGTGACGCTTTTCGGGACATTGCGCCGAGAAATTATCGCCCGGCCGGATGAGAAAGTAAGTATAAGCCATGCTTTTTTCCCTGTTGTTGCCACGGATTGGATAAGGGTTTACAACAATATGAACTTCACCGGCTATATGGCCAATGTAATACGGCGAAGTAAAATAAAATATAAAGAACTCACGTCCGGGGATATCGTAGATATACAAGGCTATTTAAGCTCGAAGGCTGCCGGAGCTGTTTACACTACGGATTCTTGCTCTAAGCGGAATCTTATCTTCATAGTGGTAGAGTCATTGGCTTCTGTCGTTCTGCAGCGGGAGGACGCGGGGGTCATCGCGCCGGTATTGACGGAACTGACCAAAGACACGACAACCGTATATGTCCGGCGATGCAAAGTGCTTGCGGGTCTTGGACGGTCGTCGGACGCGCAGTTCATGTACAACACAGGGCTTCTCCCGCTGAGAGACGATGTGCTTGTGACTAATTATGCCGTGAATGATTATCCCTCCCTCGCGAAAGCCCTTCGTTTGGAATCCGTGGAAGTGATAGGGGAGGACAGGAGAATGTGGTCGCACGGACAGACAAACAGAAGTTATGGTTTTACGCGTCTTGTGGACAATGCCTCTTCGGGTGACGACAGGTTGAATCAGGACAGCGCTATATTCGCGGCGGCTAAGGCAGAAATCAAACAGATGAGCCGTCCGTTCTATATTTTTGTCTCCACCCTCTCCATGCATGATCCCTATACAACTCCGACCGTTACCCGTCGGCTGGATTCCCCATCGGTTGAAAGCAACGATCCGAGGGACAGGGAGTATCTGGAGCGGGTGCGTCATTTTGATGAGAGTTTGGGGAATTTCATTCAATTTCTGAAGGATGAAGGCATATACGAATCTACTGCTGTGGTGATTACGGGAGATCATGAGATTCGCGGCACGACGGTATCCTCTTCACTGCATGACGATGCTGTGCCGTTGATAATATTGAACAGTCCGGTAGGGGGCCTCCATGTTGACGAAGCTACCCAACTGGATGTGTTTCCGACGGTTATGGACGTAATGGGAGGAAAGTATGAATATATGGGAGTGGAGTATACCGGCTTGGGGACAAGCGTGTTCCGCCGTTCAGCAGGGTCCGGCGTCCGCATGCCGGACGTCCGTGACTATGAAATCTCGGAAATGCTGATCCGTCGGAGATGCGGCTCGACTCGCTGATCGTCGGTTTGTTGGAGAAAGCGGGACGAATTGTGCTTTTAACTTTATTTTGTCATAAAAATTTGTTTTCTTTGCGGTTAAATCTGTAGACTGTGAGCAATATCGACAATAACGACACTGACGTCCGGAAACGATGGCTGCATTTGGTGGTGGCTGGAGACCGGAGGGTATATCGGAAGGCGAAGGAGATGGCCCTGACTTGTCACATGCCGGCTTATAACTCCGATCCAAAAGCCCGGACCAGAATCACCGTGCTGGTGAACGACCTTACGGAAGCGCAGGATTTCGTTTTTGAATATCAGGAATTGTTTGACAATTCTTATTGGCGCGTGGTGGACTTGACGGGGAAGCGTCCTGAAATTGACATGCACCGTCCTCAGTACGAGGGGCGGCGCCCGGACTTTGTGGATGTGGAATGGGAGTTTGTGGTAGGGCGCATGTCGAATCCGGTTCTTCAGGCAAAAATGCGTAGATGGGCCGGTGACCAAAGGCAGATGCTGGCCGTCATTCTTTGTTATGACGATGCCGACAAGAATGAAAAATATTCGGCCATGCTGAAAAGGCGTTTGCCAATGTCCGTAAAGATCGAAGTCAGTAATGATGATCCGGCGGAAGACGCCCGACGACAGGAAGAATATATGCGGATGGGCAAGTATGTGCATTATTTCTATCAGACGAGTTATAACCGCGATCAGGTTCCCACGGAACTCCCGGAGGATGCGGTGGATCAGGCCTGGAACGCCTTGGACGATACCTTGAAGCGTTCCAACGTATACAATGTGATGTCGATTCCTGTAAAGATGGAGATCCTTGGTCATGACCGCAGTGACTGGGACACATTTTACGCCCTGACGGCCGAGGAAATAGAAATTCTTACGGAGGTGGAGCACAACCGCTGGTGCGTGGAGCGTCTGATGCAGGGGTCGCGTCCCTGTACCGACAAGGAGCGTAAGGAAGTGGAGAAGGACATGTGTCTGCGTCTCTCTGATCCGGAATATGCCGGGGCCAATCCTGTGTCGCTGAAAAAACGCTACAAGACTGAGCGGAACGCCCATTATGATTTGTGCGCCTATTCGGAGTTAGGTGTGGACGAGACCGGACTCCCGGTGACCCGTTACGACCGGGACCTTGTGGCCGCCATACCGCTGATTGTCAAAACATATCACGACCGATACAATGGATAAGCACTATACCTTGACAGGAAAGCGTGGCGTTTATACCGCCGGCAGCGATAGTGTGGTGACAATCGGCCAGGTTCAGGGCTGTGACGTCCGGATAGTCAACCGCACCCGGTACGTGGACGTGCTGTTTGCCAAGATTGTGCCGGACCGCGACGGCGAAGGCTGGCACTTGATTAAATGCACCGCATATTATCCGATTCTGGTGAACGGAATTGAAATGAACCGCGTGCACTATCTTCATGACGGCGACCGTCTGGAGTTCCCGAACGCCGCCGTTACTTTCCATATCCGCGAAGGAGAACGCATGAATCCGTCAGTGACCCATATACACAAGGACAATAGAATTTATTGGGCTGTCGGTGCGGCGTTACTGTTGATTGTGGCCTTGGCGGGATATTATATATTCGACCGGGACCGCGACACCATCTCGTCCGGTATGCGCGCGGAAATTGAAAAGTCCGTTTATTCGGTGCGCGTGGACAGTCTGCAGCTTGTGCGCGGAGATACCGTCGTGGACAGTTACAGCTATGCGTCGGCGCCCTCCGGAACGGCGTTTCTGACTACGGATTCCCTTTTGGTGACGGCACGTCATTGCCTGCAGCCATGGCTCAATATGGTGCGTCCGGAGGAATATTCAAAAATCACATCCATGACTGAATGGCCCGTTGAAAAGGCGCTGTATGCCGAAACCGAAAACCAATGGGCCGACAGCGCTGTGTGGAGAATACGGTCGTTCATGACGTTCTCGGATGAATCGGGAAATTCTTTCACTCGAAATTCCGATGAGTTCAGAATCAACACGGACCTTGACGAGATCGTTGAGCTGGGCGATTACAACGAAACTAAGTTTTGGCGCAGCATTTCTCATCGTTATAATCGCGAGGACATGATGCTCGGCGATGTGGCCGTGGCAAAAGACGCACACGCGGGAACTATTCCGATCGCCTCCTCGGGGGAACTGCGCAAATTGCTGACTCCCGGCGTCAGGCTGACATTCGTGGGACATCCTGAATCGGCTGTGGGAGGGAACCGCCTGGATTATAAGACCGACGAGCTGCACATGCCGCTCCGCGAGACTGCAGGGCATCCCGGACGGCTGTTCGTGCTGGCTCATGACGGTTCGCTGATTCATGGCTTTTCCGGCGGACCTGTATTGGTGCGCGACGGCATGGGCTTCAAGGCTGTGGGAATCATCTCGGTAGTCGACGGCCGCAATGGAAATCGTTCATATTCCGTGCCGACATCCGAAATCAAAAAGTGAATATGCAGATACATAAAGGAATAAAATACACCATTTGCGCCGAAGGGAATAGTGTCCGGAAATCGGACGGCGTGACGGAAGTGTCGATGCCCTATTATCCTGAGCGCGACGCGTCGGCGTTGGCCGGGGAAATTGATGAGCTTACGGCATGGAGGATTCTTCACGATGTTGCGGCACAGGCGCAAGGATCGGACACACCGGTAGAACCGGAGCATATTATGATCGACGGTGCCGGATTCATTCTAAATCCTTTTTCCCGCAGCCTTGACGCGAAGTTTACTGCTCCGGAGGGGTATGAAGCGGTATGGGCGCTGGGCGCCAGTGTGTTCTATATCTTTTTGGGATGCCATGTGTTTCAGGGACTCGGAGGGAAAGGGGAGACCCCGACGGCCCCGATACCGACTCTTAGACGTGAATTGCCTGAATTGAGCGGATTGATAGCCGCATGTCTTGCTTATGATCCAAAGCGACGCCCTTCGCTTCAGCGTATAGTGGAGGTGGCGGATTATAATCTGGTGCGTTGTGGCCGTAATGTCATGGAATTTCCTCCTAAGAAAAGAAATTACGAAACAGGGATCTCCTCCGACGACCTTGATTACGGATGGCCGGAAGAAATGGATTGACGCTTATGAGAAAAATTATAATTTTGTTGACAATATTTCTGTCGGCGCTTGCGTCCTTTGCCCAGAACGCGGAGCTGAACGCATTGGCCGACATTGTGATGGCTCTTCAGGGTGGCGGTGAGAAGGCGTATAAGTCGGCTGTGGCCCGGTTGGCCAAGGACTCCCGGTGGACACCTATGGACGAGCTCGGGTTTAATCGCGACATCGAATGCAGGGCGTCCGAGCGTGTGCCGGGATTCAAGCTCAATTCCGTCATGACCAACGCGGAGAATGCAAACCGCTACCAGAC
The DNA here is from genome assembly GCA_900554845.1 of uncultured Bacteroidales bacterium. Classification (GTDB taxonomy): domain Bacteria; phylum Bacteroidota; class Bacteroidia; order Bacteroidales; family Muribaculaceae; genus Lepagella. Next base: position 10,060 of record USIY01000058.1, read on the forward strand.
CACCACGGCCGATCATCTGAACGGAGCCGACAGCCGTTTCAATTATTCGCTCTATGAGAAGACTCTGAAGGCCGGCAAGACAGCCTCGTTCGAACTTCGCGAACGTTGGGGCGACCAGGTGTTCCTGATAATACCTTATTCGGGTAAAAGTGCTAAAATATCCGCGAAGGCGTCGTCCGGCACCAAGGCTTTCTCACAGACTGCTTACGGCTCCGGAGGAATCAGGCTTGAGGGGAAAGCCACAAAGGGAAAGCCCCTTAAGATCAGCGTGACCAACGGTTCGGACAAGCCGATTTCCTACGTCATAATAAATTACAATTCGCGCAAATGAGGCTTTTCTTATCATTGATATTGTCGGCTACGGCTCTAATGGCTTTTGCGGATGCCGGGATCGACGCTTTGATCTCAAAGGGCAACCGTGCCTATGAGCTGGGACAACGGGAAGTGATCCGGGAATGTATCGATTCCATAATGAATGATCCGGAATTTTCGAAAGCCGACAGAGACGAACGCGTGGAGGACATGGTGTCTTTACTGAAGCTTGAAGGCAACTATTACTATGAGTACGGTTCTCAGGACGCCCGTGCGTTTCAGCTGGCCGAGGAAGCCTATGACGGCGCTTGCGCGTTGATCGACAACAATCCGAACACTTCCTTCCGCAGCGACATGAAAACTCTGTTGCTTCGCGAGAAGGCTCAGCTTTACTATCGGCTCGGCCGATACATGGAGGCAGTGGAGGCCTTGCGCGAGGCCGACGACAGAATGGAATACAC
>USIY01000059.1 GCA_900554845.1 uncultured Bacteroidales bacterium
GAGTTCTTTCAAGGCTTTTAAGAATCTTTTGAAAATAAATTTAAACAGTTTCTTAGTCTCCTGTCAAAACAATATAGATCAACAATAACAGAGAACTGGATGTCATCTTTATAGCCTCTGGATTGGCGTTGTCCTGAAATTGATATGTATATGCCCTGAGACGATAGTAGCTGATATTAGATAGATAACGCTCCGCAAGTTGCTCGTCATCAATGTGCAATCTACGGTTTCGCAATTTTTCCGCCTGCTGATGCAAGGTGAGTGGGCGTTTTGTGTAATCCGTATAAACTCGAAGACCTCCCCGGGTGCGCTAATCTTACGGGAAGCGTGGGAGGTCATATTACGTTCAAAATTAGCACTTTATTTTGGAATTAATTTCGTGGTTGTGACCGCTGACGTGCATCATATGGAGGACGGAGAAAGTTGTGAGTTTGGTCGGCACTTAGTAAAAGAGTGGCAGTTCCTCCCCGGGGAGATCATTGCTCACCGGATTCGATAACAGGGTATTTTCTTTTTTCATCATTTACGGGAACTATTTTGATAAAATTGCAACTAACTTTGTAAAGAAGTTGTATCTACTTATTTACGAAAGTTAAAAAATGAAGTGCTGTGCTTTCTTCTATTAACATTTGCGGATCTTTTGCGCCCCTTTCGCCACTCTCATCGGCACCGACCGAGAGGTCGCTGTCTCTTAGATTGACGAAATTGACTGCAAACCTTTAGCTCAGCGACCACAGGGAGCTAAACATCCTGCAACTGTTAATAAAAAATAAGTTGAAACAACTTCAAAGAGAAACAGATAATGAATAATTCTGACTATAATAAATCCTTCACGGCGATGGTCGGACGACATGAAAAGATAATTTTCAGTGTCTGTTTCTTCTACGCCACGAGCGAAGTGCCGTTTGAAGACCTACGGCAGGAGGTCTTGATTTCGCTGTTCAAAGGGTATCGTAATTTCCGGCAGGAGAGTTCTGAAGCGACATGGGTGTATAAGGTGTGTATCAACACTTGTCTGTTTTTCTTAAGGAAGTTTACTCCAAAAGTCAAAACGGTTTCATTCGATGAAATTCCTTCTTTTCATTTTCAAGACGAGCATGATAATGCATTGAAGGAAAAGTTAGAATGGCTTTACGCTATAATTGCACAATTCAATCCTATGGAAAAAGCCCTGATATTAATGTGGCTTGATGAGTTGAGTTATGAAGAAATTGCCATGAATATGGGCATACCGAGGAATACGGTAGCATCACGTCTGTACCGCATTAAGGAAAAAATATCATCAAGGAAGGAGGTTTAATTATGGAACTTGAAGATTTGAAAACAACATGGAAGTCTGTTAAACCTCATATTGACTCGCAAATCAGCGAGGATGAGGCTAACGGCTTATTTACAAAAAGAAATGACATAAAATCAAGACTTTTGACAAGAGCTCGATTGGATGGAATTTTTTCAATAATTTGTCTCATCCTCATGGCTTTTTCTCCCTTCTGGTCGCCCATGAAATTTCCGTATTGGTGGCTTACCGTTTTTTGCTTGACCATTTTCATAGTCATTATTTATGGAATCCGGATATACTGTTCCCTTAAGGCCGTCAATCTATGGGATGATACAAACAAGGATATTCTTATGACTGTCATATCGGTAAAAAAAATGTACCGCAATATTGAACTTGCGACTGCGGCAGTAATAATTCCGTTGATGATATGGCTCTCCCTCACTCCAATGTTCATTAACACCTGGAGAATGATTTTTGTCTGGGGACTTACAGTGTTGGGATTCGGGCTTGAATACCTGTGGTATCGGAGTAACGTTAAACAACTCACCAACCTTGTGAATTGGGAGAAAGAACCATGAAATTCATTCTTTCGCGTACGGATGACTCACGAATACATTCTAAGAAATGGGTCGTGGGATATGGTTTGTTGCTCTGGCTGATTAGTCGGATTGTCGCGATGCTCCTGATTATCGGATGTGTCGCCATTTATACGACGTGTGGTATCGACCCCGAGTCGCAGACAAGTTTCATAGGTAATCCGGAAACGGCAAAGAAGATTGGATCGTCTGTCTATGTGTTGTTGACTGTCAGCCTTGCCGCGCCATTACTGGAAGAATGCATATTCCGTCTTGGATTATCTTTCAGAAGATGGCAAGTGGCATTGGCGGCATCCTCCATACCAGCATATTTTCTTTGGCAACATATATATTCCTTTTCCATCGCCTATGTTTCTATTTGTGTATTCGCAATAGCCGCATTATTTTCAGCAGTTTATTTCTTCACTACAGATTCTTTCTGGAATTCACAAAAGAAAAAGTATTATAAACCATCAATTTATATTACAGCCATGGCATTCGGACTTCTCCATCTCATAGCTTTCTCAAATTATGATTATACCCTTATCCCATATATGCTCTGCGTTATCAGCGTACCCTTTTTCGCTGGATGTGCAATAACATATTATCGGGTAAATCTTGGCTTTTGGTGGGGAGTTGGTCTTCACGTATTCAACAATTTGCCGGGTGTCATTATGCTGAGTCTTTGACAAGAATCGACTATAACAGTAATCAAACATAAAAATTGATTACCTAAGCAAAAAATTCGCTGGATCACCACGCTCAACCATTAAAATCTCATAAGTAGCTAATAAAAATTAATGATTACATGTAGCTGATGGAACTTAACATGAAAACTCGTTCTTTTTTGTTGTTTTCTTCCTGTCGCTCAGTCACTATGTGGCAATGGCTCCTTCACTCCAGAAAGAAAACACCTAAAAAATAACTTCGTTTTCATGTTCATTAATTTCTATTAGCTACTTAATAATTCGTAACTTTGCGGTCGGGTGGGCTTAGAGTGTCGCACATTTGTACTACTCTTAAAAACGGTTTAAAACTCAACACACTCTTAATCCTGCCCATGACAATAATAAGAGAAAGTAAACAATGGAAATGAAATTCTGTCAAAGCTGCGGAATGCCGCTTACAAACGAAATCCTCGGTACAAATGCCGATGGCACGCCCAATGAAGATTACTGCATCTACTGCTACAAGGATGGCAAGTTCACGCAGGATATGACGATGGAGCAGATGATTGACCACTGCGCACAGTTCACGGAGGAAATAAACAAGAACTCCGGCCAAAATCTCACAGTCGAACAGATGAAGGAGCAGATGCGTCAGTTCTTCCCGCATCTCAAACGCTGGAAACTGTATCAAGACTCTGTCCTGTTACGCAAAGCCGAGGCCCTCCTTGCTGAATGTTCTACTGTAACCATAGCTTCTGTAAACAGCGATGGTTTTCCGCGTCCCGTTCCTATGGCAAAAGGCGAGACGCAAGGCTGCGGCACAGTATGGATGGCGACCGGCGCCGATTCTGAGAAAGTTGCCGATTTCAAGCGTAATCCCAAAGCAGGGTTATGCTACGACAAAGACGGTTCAAGTGTCTGCCTGCGTGGCACTGTGGAAATTATCGACGATGACGATGTCCGCAAGGAGAAATGGCAGGACTGGTATATAAATCACTTCCCCGGCGGACCTGCCGATCCAAACTATGTGCTGCTTCATTTCATCGGGACGGAAGCCACTGTCTGGATTGACCATGAATTTGCCCATATATCATTATAATCTCATAAGTAAGTGTTGAAATTTAATTTATACTTTATGCGAGCTTATTTTGGAGGCGGTTCCGGTGCAGAGCGAAAGATAATATAGGCATATTCGACTGAACAACAAGCCGAAACCGGCCAAAAAGAAGCCGCAGAAAGTATAAAAGACTTTTCTTCATTTCCTATCGGTTAAATTTCAACACTTACTTAGATCACCATTCAAAGCCGATGTGGGCGCCGAGGCCGTTCTGGACTATGCTGGACTGATAGCCGCTCCAATAATCGGATGTCAGCAGACGGTAATGCACGCCGATGTTGAAAGCTTGCTTATAATTATTTGAATTGACCGGAATCCTTACGCCAATGGCCGGCTGGAAGAAGAAGTAACTGGTGTTGGTCAAGTAACCGTTGCGAATTTTTACGGATTTGTTGTTGGCCAGGAAAGAGGCACCCACTTTCAGGTCGATAAAGAACGAAGCCGCATTCCTGGGCCCGATATTGAACCGGAAATCCGTGAATACAGGAATCATCACGGCCCGGGACACATAAGTGTCGTCGTAACGGTCCATATTGGACGACGACCAGCCGTTACCCCAGTTATCGCTCACATACGACCACATGAGATCCACACCGATGCCGGCTCCCATAAAGAACCAGCTGTTTACCTGGTAGCCTTGCGAAGTTGACAATGTGGCGAAATTAGACCTGTAACGTCCTACCCCCTGCGTATAATCGGCCTCCACAAAACCTTTGTATGAACTTGATCCAGATATGGCCGGCATCAAAACATTGGTTATGCCGTTGGCTATATCTGAATACTGCGCGTTGGCGGATATCGCCACACTCAGCATGACACTCAGCAATATACTCTTTTTCATCGGTAATTCTTTTTATATAAGCAATATCCAAATTCGGATGCTACCTATATAACAAGCAAAGAGAGCCAATTGTTACCGCTCAATTTCGCCGCAAGATCATGATTCCGGCCGCTTCATCTATTCATCCTGTTCTGCCGCGAAGGAACTTATCGAGATTTTCTTCCTTGGCAAGCATCAGTTTCGTGCGGATGCGATATCGCGCGCTGTTGACGCTCGCCCGCGATATGTTTAGACTTTCGGCGATCTCATCGGAGCCACACTGCAGGTAAATGAGCGTACAGAACGTAAGGTCAGTGTCGGTGAGAGATGGATACTCTCCGCGCAGATCCTCCACAAAATTAGGATACCTTGCATCGAAAGCCCGACGGAACGCCCCGGCATGCTTACCCACGTTATCCTTAAGCCTCAAAAGCTCGTTGTCCGCCTCCGATATGTTCTTAATGTTCTCGATACGCTTCAGCGCGGCATCTCTCTCCCTCTGCGCCGCCTCAATACCGGCTTCTGCGGAAAGCCGCCGTTCTCTATCCCTATTCAGCCGACGCTTCATTTTACGTATCATCAACAACAGGACCAAGATGAAAACAATTGACATGACGCTCAGCGCAACAATGACGAATACCTTATGCCTACGCTGTGCCTGAAGACTTCCCTTAAGCTCGTCATTCTCCTTTTGCGCCGTAGCGATTGAAGCGCGGACTTTCTCGGTGACATAATCTATATTGCGGTGTATTCTGTTCATGGAGTCGGTCAGCAAAGAATATTCCGGATAAAGAGCGCGCACCTTACTGTCGAGTCTTTCGGCGTTATAGACATCTATCAGACGTCTTGTCTCCAACAGCGACATCTCCAGATCGCCCATTTCCCGAAGACGTTCAATCGCGGTCTCCATATAGCGGATTCCCTCTTCCTTGTGACCGTTGAGATACAATGCGTATCCCCACACACCCATGTGCTCGGTGAAATCCATTTCGTCAAAATACTCATTGCCCCGCTTCAGTATGTTCATGGCAAGGGCCACGGAGTCAGGCCCCGGATTGAGCGACAGAATCAAATTTGCCCGTTCACCGCCTATAATGGCGAGCATATTGGCGGTATCCTCGGGCGCCGAGTAGGCACGGATGGAACGTTCCGCGCTGTCAAGACATGCGAATGCCTCGGCCGTACGGCGGTCATTCGCGAAAATCTGGGTTCTGAACCTCCAGAGGTCGGGCATCAGTTTCCCTTTGAGACGCTGGCTCACCGACATGGCCGAATCGCTGTACTGTATGGCCTGCTCCACCATCCCGAGCCGATGATAGAACTGGCTCATGTCGCCGTAAAGCATCACGGCGCTCTCTGTGGGATCATGCCATTTACGGCTCAACAACGAATCCTCCGCTTCCGTGAAATAGGCATACGCTTTCTCCAGATCTCCCTTGGAGAAAAGGAAATAGGCCATCTGCTCAAGCACTGCCACAGGATCCTCCCGGCTTTTGCCCTCCCTCAGAAGCTCCACTGCCCTTTCCTGGATTTCCATCACCTTCTCGAAATCGCAGCCAGTGTCGACCGCCAGCCATGCGCTGTCGGTCAATCCGCCCACATAGACGGGCGGCTTAACGGCTTCGGTTCCGCGCCTGCATCCGGGCATAAGCATCGAAAGCAAGCTGAGCGTCAATATCAGTATCGGCAAGCTACGCATACGTTCTCAAGTGTCGGTCGGGCTTCACTGGCGAAGACTGCTTATCTGAAACTATAGTAGAAGTTGTTGTAGGGAGCCGGCACCGACGGCACGAAGAATGTCCAGTAACGGTGGTCGTCGAAGTCATAAGGCTCCGCCTGGCTTTTGGCGTTGGTGTATGTGCCCTTGTCGGCGAGTTTAGCGGCCTTCGCCATCCCCGTGTCCTTTGCGAATGCGATGTTATAATCGTCGGAGACAAGCGAGAAATTGCCGAAAATGGCGTTGGCCGGGCCGTTGGAGAACGAGAACTGGTTGGCTGTTCCTACAGAAATGGTCCTGAATACCCTGATGTCGTCAAACGGAGCGTCGGACTTGTCGGCCACACCATAACCTGAAGAGCGGCCTGTCGACAGGCAATCCTGCAGACGCACATGGTCGCCTAGACGAGCCGCAATGCCGTAGCCGTCACCGCCGGCCATTATGTCGCCGAAGTTGCAGCATTGGGAAATTTCCACGCAATTGTCGAAACGCTGTGTGAGCGTGCCGACAGTAGACACAGCCGCCGAACAAGCCAGCACCGCTGTCGTGGCGGCACCTCCCGACACCACCATACCTGCCACCGCCAACACACAAGTGGCCGCCGCAATCAGGATTTCACGCGTTTTTTCCACCTGCGCCACTTGTTCGTTGATTGAGGCAAGACGGTCATGGATGGCATCCGTCAGGGCATCGTCGCCGTCACCCTGAAGACTGTTGTCGAAATCAGTCATGTTGGAGTGTATTTTGCCGGGAAGTGCGCCCATCTCCGGAAGAGAGAAACTGTACGCCGGCATCGCGGCTTCGACTTCCGAATGCATCCGGGCCACAAGTTCCTCGTTGCGTTCCGGCAGCTTCATGCCGTAGAGCGACTCCCACCGGTCAAGATCCTGCAACTGAAGCGGACTTGCCGCGGCTTTTGCCACATCCAATGCCGAGGACACAATCTTCAGCACTTTCTGACCCTTCTTAAATACGGCTTTGAAGTGCGACACTTTCGCAGGCGGGGTCTTCAGGGCCTTCACCACTTTGGCCGTAGTCTTGCCGTACGACACTATCATGGAACTGATGTCGTTGCCCGTCAAGGAATAGCTGTCACCGGCGCGAGCTATTATGCCCGCGGTGATGTCGGTTCCGGAGATGGTGCCGTAGTTGTTGCAGAAATTGATCATTCCGGTGCTTCCTCCCAGCGCGAGGATACCGGCCGCCATCCCTTTCGAAGAGCTTACAGCACCGAGGTTGGAGTTTGCCGTCAGAATATAATAGGCCGACCGGCCCAATATGCCTCCCGCGCACTGCGAGGCGTTTACGGTACTGTTGTTATAGCATGAATGTATCACGCTTACGGGCGCGAAACCTATGATGCCCCCGGCGAATGTTCCTGAACCGATCACGGGCCCGCGGTTGTAACAGTCGGTGAGCATGGCCTGGGCCTCGCCGACGATGCCGCCGGTGTTGTCGCCGCCATGCACCTCGGCGTAATTATGGGCCGACGTCATGATTATGTCGTTGAAGCTGCCGTCGTCGCGGTGCATCACGGTGCTTCCGAGGATTCCTCCGGTGCCGAGAGCGCCGAACACTTCGCCGTTATTCACTACGGCGGCCATTGATGAAGTGCCGAGGCCGCCGGCGATGCCTCCAGCCCCGGTACAGCCCGAAGCATTGACGGTGCCGTAGTTAACGCAGTCCGAGATATTGGCCGCTTCTATACCACCGATGATTCCCCCGGCGCAACGGGACCCCTGTGCGCTGACAACGGCACGGTTCACGCAACTGTCGAGCACGGCGGTGGCGTTGATGGTGCCGCCTCCGACAAGACCGCCGGCAAAAGAGCCCTCCTTGCTGTTGCCCACAGGGAGGTTTTCATTCTCGCATCCCGACATCATCAGCACGGCGTTGGCGTCGACACCCCCTACGATCCCTCCCACAAAATTGGTGCCGTAGACTTCGGATGCGGTCGACGACTGCTTGCGCACGCGGATATTGCGGAGCACAGTGGGTGTGGCGTCGATGCCGGAGATTCCCACCACAGCCCCTATAAGCGTGCCTGTGGATCCCGCGCCGATACTGACAGGATCAACCATTGTTATGTCACGGAATGTGGCGCCGGCGACATATCCGAACAAACCTGTCGCCGGGACTATTGTGGAGGGATTGGAACCCTTGCCGTCGAGCGTACGGACAGCGCAGTAATATATGGAATGTCCACCGCCGTCATAAACGCCCTCGAAAGGATACGCCGACTTGGCGCATATCGGCAGGAAGCCCTTGTTGTAGTCGCGTGTCATGTCGATGTCGGCCACCTGAAGGAAGCATTTGTCTTTCGAGGGACGCTTGCCGTCGGCAAATAACTCACGCATCATTTTCAGCCCCCTCGCGGAGGCAATGCGATACGGGTCCTCAGGCGTACCCGATCCGAACATGGCGGCCGCGATGTCGTAAGTGGAAGGCGAGACGCTGTTATGTGATTCGCTGACAGACATAACACAACCCAAATGTCCTTCCTGAGCCACTCCGTCGGCGTCGCGGTTCACGGCATAAGCCATCACATAGTTTCCGGTACGCAGTTTGCGGCCGAAGTCAAAGACAGATTTGCCGCCGCGCACATAGTGCTTTGCCTTCACGGCCACATGAGCTCCGGAATTATCATGGACCATCGCAAGTGTGGTCTCCCCCTCCGGAATCACGGCGCTAACGTCCGCGGGAAGCTCCACATATTGCTGTGATCCGAATTCTTCAGGAGTATCGCACTTCTCCGGTTCGCTGTTGATGCAGGAGCTCAGGCTCAGCAGAGCCAATGCAATGGAGGAGAGGATTGTCAGTTTATGCAGTTTCATTTTTGAAGAGGCAAATTTTTGTTGAACATAGGCACTCCGACAAGAGTTGGAGCGGCGCTTCCTTCATGGAATTCCCAGACTGACGTTGACCAGCCGCTGAAAGTGGACTTGCGACGCATCTCGTCGGCGTTTTTAGACTGCGAACCGCTGTTTTTCATATCCCCGTTGCTGGCAGAGTTGAGGTAATAGCAGTGGCTGATCGAATATTTGCTGTTTTTTTCGCCCCCGATGATGCCCCATCCGGTCTGTCCCACATTGTAGCAGTTGGTGATGTTTACCTTATCGGAATTGTTATCTTCCTTCTGTCCGATTATTCCCGCCAGCCATTCGCGGCCGGAAGCCGAGGGCACCTCCCCCATGTTGAAGCAGTCGCTGATATGTCCGAATCTGTCAAGACGGCCTACAATGCCGCCTACCGACATGACCGCGTCCACACGCCCAGCATTATAGGAAGAGGAAACGTTCACGGCCTTGCAAAAGCCCACGATTCCGGCGGCGGCCGTCATGTTCGGACCGGCCAGACTGCCCTGGAACGAACATTTGCCTACGGACAGTTCAACCACCTGGACCTCGCACTCGTACCAGCCCACAATTCCACCGAAGCCAGAGACTTCACTGCTGGCCGTGGAAGATATTGTGGCAAAACTGTGGCAGTCGCGGATGCGTGTCGCCGACGAATTCTGTCGGTTCACCACCCTCCCTATTATGCCGCCGGCTATGTTGCCGTTGGTCGTGATGGATGCCTGGAGATTCTCCCCGAAACCTGAAATGTCAATGCCTTTTATACTGGCATTGGCCAAATATCCTAACACACCCCCTGTATTGTCGCCTCCGTTTGTGGTAATTGAGACTCTTACGGGATGATGTTCGCGGAACAAGTTCGCGTCATAGTATGCCGCCGTGACATGCGCGTAGCCGACGAGACCGCCGGCCATGCCGCCGGAACTTATTATATTGGCATAAACGGGGCAATAGTCTATCTCAGAGGAGTTCGATGAAATATAATAAAGACTTCCACAGACGCCTCCCACTTTTGATTTTCCCGAGATTTTCAAGGATCCGTTATCGCTGCTGACATGGCTGCCTTCGGCCAGATCGAAGCCCGAGCATTGCCCGATAAGGCCGCCGACACAGTCGCCTGTACCCTCCACGTTGCCGTCGTTTTTCAACACGGAGTCATCTATAAAGCCTTCGCATGCCCCTATTGTTCCTCCCACGAAACCGTCGCCCTTCACGTTTCCGGAGTTCACGAATGTCAAGGACTTCAAACCATGGTCTGTTATATAGCCTATCACTCCGCCGGTGTTCATACCGCCAGTGATATTGCCATAATTTATTAATTCTGCTCCTGAACCCGAGACTTTCCCGTAGCCGATGACGCCTCCGGCATTGCCTCCTTTGGCCTCGACATAGGCATAAGAGGTGAATTTAACGCCGGGTTCCACACTCATATTGCCCCGCCCGGCAAAAGCTCCGGCGTAAGAATCCGCGATGATGTTGGGTTTGGCGGGACTGCTGTAGGCAAAGCTGTTCTCGCCGCTCAGAAAAGACAGGCCCGCGCTGCCGATGAAGCCTCCGGCCTGTTCCCCGCTTGCCTCTACTGTCAGCGGGAAAGGATTCATCCTGTTGTTGAGATTGAAAACATCCCATTGTGTGG
>USIY01000060.1 GCA_900554845.1 uncultured Bacteroidales bacterium
GTACCAGGAACTGTAAAGTCGTGGCGTCGTCGGATGGACGGAAACTCGACGCAATCAGTCCGCACGGTTTCACCGGAGTTCCCATACCTTCGTTGCTAAGCGTGTCGAACGCTCGTTGCGTCTTGCGCATGAATTTATATTTGCCGCGGCCGTCACGTCGCTGCTGGTCACGGAATGTGGCAAGAATGTTGTCCACAGCCTGAAGCCATGCATTGTCGAACACCGATGTGTCGCCGGTCACCTTCCAATATTCATAAGCCAGCCTCACAGGATAACACAACGAATCGATCTCCCATTTGCGCTCGTGCAGTTCCGGAAGCATATCGGTATTGTCCGACTGCCATTCGCCTCCGGTGGGACCGTCGTTGAAGGCATTGGCATAGGGATCGATGTTGATGCACATCAGCTGCCGGCGTATCACACCCTCCAGCATCTTGCGCAACTGCTCGTCGGAGTTGGCAAGCTGCACATACGGCCATACCTGCGCCCCCGAATCGCGAAGCCACATGGCATGGATGTCGCCGGTGTAAACAAATGTGTCCGGTTTACCGTCCTTACCGATTCTGTAATGTACGGTGGTGTCGATAGTGTTAGGGAAACAGTTTTCGAACATCCATGCAAGTTTCGGATTGACAAGCAGGGATTTTACACGTTTTATCTCCCGTTCCACCGCATCGGAATGGAACAATCTGTCCTGCCGGGCAGGACGCCCGCACTTGTATACATTGCGATCCACCTGGCTCACCTTGACATTGTCCGGCTGACAGACGCACATATCCGACGAATATGCTGCATTTACCGTCGACAACGCCAACGCTCCCGTTAATGTGATTATAATTCTGTTCATGACATTTGATTCGTTATTCGACTGCAAATTTACCGATACTCCCGAATTTGTCTGTATATTGGCATGACAACTGTGTCATTATCCTTGAATATATGCATCTCCATACAAAAATGTCACAATTGCACACATACAGGGTTTTCACTCTTCTTTCTTGACCTCCACAAGAGAATTGTCGCAACATTTATTACGGTTGCGGTAATCCTTGGGCGTCATATGGAAACGTTTGTCGAATTCCTTATAAAAATGCGACCTGTTCGTGAATCCGCTGCGGTAAATGATTTCCTGAACGGTATAGGATGTTGTCTGCAGAAGTTTCGCGGCGTAGGTTATACGGTGGTCCTTTATGAAATCGTTCGGCGGCAACCAGCCCATCTCCTTGAATTTCCTGTAAAGATTCCGTACGCTTATTTTCATATGGGCTGCAAGATGGTCGGGGGAAAGTTCGCTGTCCTCGATATGCGCGTCTATAAATTGGGTGATCTTCTCCAGATAGTCTTTGTCCTCACGATGTATCAGCTTGCCTTTGTTGAACTCGAAGGCACTTGCAGAGGTGTTGTAATACTCCCGCAGCCTGAGCTTGTTCTCAAGCAATCTCTTGGCGACAGCACGAAGGTAATTCAGGCTAAACGGTTTCCCGATATATGCGTCCGCGCCGGCCTCTATACCTTCCACACGCTCCATGTCGCTGGTCTTGGCGGACAACAATATCAGCGGTATGTGCATGGTATGCTTGTTCCCCTTCACCTTGCGAGTGAATTCCAGACCATTCATTCCGGGCATCATGATATCGCTGATTATCAAATCAGGCGAAAGGTGCAGGATCTTATCCAGTCCTTCTTCGGCATTTTCGGCCAACACCACATCATATTCAGCCAGCGTGTCGCGAATCATGGTCAGAATACCGGGATTGTCGTCCACCACCAATACGGTGCCAAGGGTTTCCTTGAGTTCAACTCCCGCTGTCACAGGTTTGGCGGTATGCACTGAAATCTCAGGAAGCGCCTCATCGCCGCCCGGCTCCTTCACATCCCTCTCGCTTTCAGCAACATTGACTTCCATCTGAGGCAATGTCACGATAAACCGGGCGTATTGGCCCACCTGACTTTCTATCTCGATATGTCCCTGAAGCAGCTCGATCATGCTGTGACAAATGGCCATTCCCAGTCCGTTGCGGTGTGATAGACCCTTGACCGCGTTTTCCTCCACATTGTCGAGTACACTGTAACGGTTAAAAATACGTTCACGATCCTCCGGACGTATTCCCTTGCCGGTATTATAGACACTTAAACATAGTTTACCATCCGAGACACCAAGACCCACCTTGATGGTACCTCCGGGATTTGTATACTTGAATGCGTTGGATATCAAATTGGTGACAATCTTGCGCAGACAACTGAAATCCGTATTCCATTGTATCTCAGGATCTATCTCTTTTATAAAATTAATGCAGTTGCGGTCCGACAGTTCCGAGAAAGAGCCCGCTATATCCGAGCACAAGTCGCTGACAGCCACGCTGCGGATTTTCAGCCGCTTATTGCCGGTCTCCATCCTTCGGAAATCGATCAATTCCTGAATCAGGCTGTTCAGGCGTTCGGCGTTGCTACGGATCAGTCCGACATACTTGCTGATGTAGTCATCGGTACCGGGATACGTCTGGATACGCTCGCAAGGCCCGTAAATCAAAGTCAGCGGTGTACAGAACTCATGCGTGATGTTGGTGAAGAAACGGAGTTTCTCTTCGTACAGATTCTCACGGTGCTGACGCTCCATATGGTCGATTTCCCGTTCCTGCAGTTCCTTCTGTCTACGCAGATATAAATAGATTGCGCCTGTCACCGCCGCAATCAGCAACAAGAGATAGAACAACTTGGCCGCCCAGGTCAGATACCAAGGAGCCCTAATCTTGATATTCACAGTGTAGGGTTTGCTCTCCACTCCCGTGGCGCGGTTCAGGTACTTGACCATCAGTTTATAGCTGCCGTATTTCATCTCATTGAACGAGATGACCGACGATGAGCCGTTGTTGATCCAATCCTTTCCGTTCAAGGTATAAAAGTATGTGTAATTGTCAGCGTTTATAAAGTCAGGCGCAGCGAATGTCAACGAGAAATGATTCTGCTTGGATCCGAATTCCAGTCTGTCCGCTCCTCCGGATCTGTCAAGATATTCCTCCATATATGTCGCGACGCCCCCTATGTTGACTTTCAACAATTTCAATGACGGCATAAAGGGCTTGATCGCCTTATAGTCCTCATTCTTGTTTATAATCACAAGGCCATTGATACCTCCGAAAATCATCGAACGTCCCGTGTATGCGCTGGCTCCGTCGCTGAATTCGGTCACATCGATGCCGTAGTTTTTGGCGTAAGTCTGTGTTTCCTCATTGTCCGGATTGAAACTAACTATCCCGTTGTTGGTAGACATCCAGATTTTGCCGTCCGGCGTGCTCATGATCTCATGAATGGTGTTGTTAGGGAATCCGAACTGAGTTCCAAAGAAATGTTTTTCAGAATCCGCCGTATGTTTTATCAGACCATTGCCCGTCCCTATCCAGAGAGTGTTCCTATCGACCGAGGCATCGAAAACGTCCCTCACGCCATTGGTATCGTACTTGTTTTTCAAAGGTATGGGAATCAGTTTGCCGTTGCTGTATCTGAACATCCCCTTGCCGCGGTTACTGAAATACAGGTTTCCCGACGCGTCCTGCGTTATTGAGAAGAACTGATTGGATGAAACCGCGCCGTTGTCGAGCCTTAACTCCCTCACATCCGTCAGAACCGGAGTGTCGGCCGTTCCCTTTATCACCGCCTTTATGACACCGAGTCCAAGAGTACACATCCACAATGTGTCGCCGAGTTCCACTATCTGATGGACATACCGTATATCCTTAGCCGATTCTACCCTGTATATTCGGTCAGTACGATAACTGTAATAATTCACACCTTCTTCGGTACCGATCCACAAAATCGGTCGAGAACTCTGTCCGAACCCATATACAGAATTATGAAGAAGCGGGGAATTAGCGGATGTATAAAGAAATCCCTCCCCTATGCTCCGTTCCGGAAGAGACTCATCGAAATTATTGACTCTCAGCACACCGTCGCCCTTCGTGCCAAGCCATAAAGTATTCTGATTGTCGATGAATACAGATCGGATGGGATGTGTTATCTTGTTACCGAACGCATTGAAATCATAGGAACGGATTCCATATAAATCCTCCCAACAGGTGTAAAGCCCCTGGCAGTCCGAACCAATCCACACAACATCCTGTTTGGAGGATGACTCCAGACAGAACACCCCTACTTTCAGGCCCATGTCCGTTATGACGGGACTTGACGATACCGAGGGGTTAACTTCTATGACTCCCTCCGTTCTGAAAGACACCAAAAAATGTCCTTTTCGATTGAGGGCTATGTCCGATATATGGCCGCGCCGGCGCACTTCCTCCGAAATGTCCGCCAGCCGTTCTCGGCTTCCGTTTTCCCGCACACGGCATATCCATCCGTCATTGTCTATCAGAAAAATTGCATTCCCGATGCTTTTAGCGAACAGAATAGGTTGTCTGTCCACGACTTTCACCGCAATATTATGAGACCCGGTATCCGACGACGTCAGATTACCGGCCAGGATGCCATTGTCGGTAAGCACCCACATCTTATTGTCGATAACCGCCAGATGGAGGACATCCTTGAACGGCCGGTCGAGTTTGCCTGCCTTTTCAAAACCTTTTTTCACATCTCCGACGTACCGGTACCAACTTGAATCCTCGCCCAGCACGTACAAGATGCCGTTACGCCCCACGGCGATCTGTTCCTGACCCCCGAATTGCTTGAAAGTACTTACAAATCCCGTTTTGGAATCCACTAAATCAAGACCGTAATTGGTAAGCACCCACATCTTGCCGTCGCCGCCGTTGCGCATGGCTTCGATGATATTGCCCGACAATGACTGTCCCGGGAATATCTGACTGAAACTATTGACCGACCGGCCGTCGGCTATATTGACGCCGTCATAGGTACCTAACCACAGATAGCCGTCGTCATCCTGCGACATCGAAAGAATCGCACTGTTCGACAAACCGTCACGGTTAGATGTCTGACGCATGTTGTATGGATATGCCGACAATGCATGAAGCATCATCACAACTGTCAGTATGATTCGAAATTCAATTTTCATGATATTAGTTTGAATTAGGCTCGCCTACAAATTCGATGACAAAATTAACTATCATTTTTCACATACGCAATATATTTCACCATCTCCAACTTGCATTCGGCATATATATACGTGACAATTTTGTATTGGATTCTGACAAAATTGTATTGGCGGCGATGCTTTATAAATATGGCACATTCAGCAACAAACGCTTGAAAGGTTCACTGTAACTTTGCGATGTGACAATCAAACTCATTCGGACAAACTAAATTCCATTATTAACTCAAATAAAATGAACTTCAAAACAATTATTTTTGCAGCCGCGATGTTATCAGGCGTTTCCCTAGCCTGGTCGGCGCTGCGTGCACCCGCTGTGCCTCTTGTGACAGTGGATCCCTACACAAGCTGCTGGTCCATGTCGGACAATCTGTACGATGACGTCACCCGTCACTGGACCGGCACTCAGTTCCCGATGATCGGAGTAATCAACGTAGACGGAACCGACTACCGTTTCATGGGCAAGGAAGTACCAGACCTTTCGATGCTCGTTCCCACCGCCGACGGCGAAGCCTGGACAGGAAGTTACACCACGACAAAACCGGCAGCCGATTGGTATGAGCCCGGCTTCAACGCATCGACCTGGAAAAGCGACAAGGGAGCCTTCGGTTCCGTGCCTCAAGAGCATCTTGCCAACACTATGTGGAACACAGAGGAAATATGGGTCCGCCGCGAAGTGAACATACCATCGGGCATTGGCAACAAACCTGTTTACCTCAATTATTCGCATGATGACGATGTTATAATATACATCAACGGCATAAAGGTAGTGGATACCGGCAACCAGTGTCATAAAGGAGTGCGCCTGCTTCTTGAAGGGGCCGCACGCAAGTCCCTGCGTCCCGGTAAGAACCTGATCGCCGCATGGTGCCGCGACCGTGGAGGACTGGCGTTCCTGGACTTCGGTCTGGAGATAGAAGAGAACCCCTCCACAACGTTCAACAAAACCGCCGTACAGACCGCTTGCCAAGTACTTCCCATGAACACTGTCTACAGCTTCAAATGCGGCGGAGTAGACCTCACCCTCACCTTTACCGCACCCCTCTTCATGGACAACCTTGACCTGCTGAGCCGTCCTGTCAACTACATAACCTATAATGTGGCCGGCAACGACGGCAAAAGCCATAACGTGCGGCTTTACTTCGAGGCCGGCCGCGAATGGGCCATCGACAACATCGCCCAAAAGACCGACTCTCGCGTGGTCACCGAAGGCGGCATCAAGTGCGCCACGATCTCGAGCCGCGACCAGAAGGTGCTGGGAAAGAGCGGTGACGGCGTACGTATTGACTGGGGCACGTTCTATCTGGCTTCCGTAGAGCCCAACGCAACTCCCTGGACGTCTTTGTCAAAGACATCACGCAAAGCTTTCAGCCACGGAAAGAAATCCTGGAAAGCCGTTCCCGGACATGAAGCGGGCATGACAGTTAACTTGGGCAAGACTCAGAAATCAACCGGATACCTGATGGTGGGTTACGACGATCAGTACTCCATCCAGTACTTCGGCACCAACCTGCGTCCTTACTGGAACCGCAACAACGATTCCGACATCATGAAACAGCTGCGTCTGGCCGCCGACGAGTATTCTTCCTTGATGGCCCGTAGCGCAGCTTTCGACAAAGACCTCATGAATGAAGCCACAACCGCGGGGGGCAGCGATTACGCCGACCTCTGCGCCCTGGCTTACCGCCAGGCGATAGCCGCACACAAACTCGTGGAGACTCCCGAAGGCGAAATCGACTGGTTCTCGAAAGAGAACTTCAGCAACGGTTCTATCGGAACTGTGGACATCACCTATCCTTCGGCACCCATGTTCCTGGTATACAATCCAGAACTTGTAAAAGGAATGATGAACCACATCTTCTACTACTCCGAAAGCGGCAAATGGAGCAAACCTTTCGCCGCACACGACGTGGGCACTTATCCCCTTGCCAACGGACAGACATACGGCGGCGACATGCCCGTTGAGGAATCCGGCAACATGCTGATTCTTTGCGCCGCGCTCGCCAAGGTGGAGGGCAACGCCGATTATGCCGCTAAACATTGGAACGTGATGTCCACATGGGCAAAATATCTCGCTCAGTACGGTCTGGATCCCGAGAACCAGCTTTGCACCGATGACTTCGCAGGCCACTTCGCCCACAACGCCAACCTCTCCAACCTCTCCATCAAGGCCATCCTGGCCGTAGCCTCATACGCTCAATTGGCCGACATGTTAGGCAAGAAAAACGTCGCAAAGGAATACTTCGGAAAAGCCCGTGCGATGGCGGCAGAGTGGGAAAAGATGGCCGATGACGGCGACCACTATCGTCTGACGTTCGACAAGCCCGGAACATGGAGCCAGAAGTACAACCTCGTTTGGGACAAGCTCTTAGAATTGAACATATTCTCCGACCAGATCATGAAGAAGGAAATCCCCTACTATCTGAAAAAACAGAACAAGTACGGTCTTCCTTTGGACAACCGCGAGACATATACCAAGACGGACTGGATCATGTGGACTGCTACAATGGCACCCGACAAAGCCACATTCCAGAAGTTCATCTCACCGATCCATCAGTTCATGAACGATACGCGCCACCGCGTGCCCATGAGCGACTGGGTATACACTGACCGCGCCGACCAGCGAGGATTCCAGGCCCGTTCGGTTGTAGGCGGCTATTACATCAAGATGCTTGAAAACAGATTGAAAAAACATTAATATTCCTGACAGATGGGAATTAGAATTCCTATCTGCATCGCATTGGCATTGGCGGGCACACTCCATGTGTCCGCCAATATTGTTGATATGCGTTGTGAATACCGTGTTGACCCCATAGGAATTGACGCTATAGCCGCACGCATGACATGGACGTACGGCAACGGCGAACTGCCCGTCAGTTGCAATATAGAGCTTTCCGAAACGCCCCGGTTCAAGGATCTGAAACTCCTTGACTGCAACGACTTATTATTACGACAAGAAGCTGCGACCTTGGACCGGGATTTAGGATAGGTAAGAGACAATAAAGTCGGACAAATGTCCGGCTTCAATTAAAAAGCCGGACGATTCATTCGCCCGGCTTTCTCTTTGTACAACTTATCTAAAATCAGGGTAATGTCTATTTCCTGTTTGTTTTCTTGCTTGCTTTCTTGTTTGTTTTATCACTGATTTCCTTGCTGAACGAATATGGACGGGAATCAGCCGACACACCGCGGTTCACATTTGGTTCGGCGCCCATCCGGAAGTTGACGGATGCTCCTGAATTCAACTCATCATGAGTCAGATAGTTTCTGTCGAGATTCTGTCCGTTCAACGTCATTGATGATATATAGCGGTTCTCATCGCTGTTATCCGGAGCGCTTATGGTGACAGTCTTTCCGTTCTCCAGCTTAATCTTCATGTTCTTGAACAGAGGAGTACCCAACGCATACTGGCCGCTGCCCGGACATACAGGATAGAATCCCATAGCCGAGAATACATACCATGCCGAAGTCTGTCCATTGTCCTCGTCACCGCAGTAACCGTCGGGATTGGCGTTGTACATACGGTCCATCACCTCACGGATCCAATACTGGGCCTTCCAGGGTTGCCCCGCATAATCGTAGAGATAGATCATATGCTGGATAGGTTGGTTGCCATGGGCATAGTTACCCATGTTCATGATCTGCATCTCACGGATCTCATGAATCACGGAATTGTAGTAGCTTTCGTCGAAGATCGGAGGCACCGAGAACACAGAGTCAAGCATTCCCGTGAATTCGCCGTCACCGCCCATAAGATCGATAAGTCCCTGGGGGTCATGGAACACCGACCAAGTGTAATGCCACGAGTTTCCTTCGGTGAACGCATCGCCCCATTTCAGCGGATTGAAGGGAGACTGGAATTTTCCGTCCTTATTCTTGCCGCGCATCAGCTTATGCTCGGGATCATACAGGTTCTTGTAATTCATGGCGCGTTTCTTGAAAGGAGCCAGCTCTTTGGCCGACTTGCCGAGGCTCTGTCCCAACTTGTATATGCACCAGTCATCGTAAGCGTATTCCAGCGTACGGGCAGCGTTTTCCTTGATGTCCACATCATAAGGCACATAACCAAGCTTGTTGTAGTACTCGTGTCCCAAACGTCCTGTGGAGGGAACCGAGGGATGAACCTTTGTGGTGCCGCTAACCACAGCCTCCCAAAGAGTGTCGATGTCCTTCTGTGGTACCTTCACGCCCTTAAGCCATGCGTCGGCCACCACGGAAGCAGAGTTGTTGCCCACCATGCAGCCGCGATGTCCGGGACTCGCCCATTCCGGCAGGAATCCGCTCTCACGGTACGCGTTCGCCAAGCCTTCCTGCATCTTCTCGTTCATCGACGGATACGCAAGGTTCAACAATGGGAACAGACAACGGAAAGTATCCCAGAAACCGGTGTCGGTGAACATATATCCGGGCAATACCTCGCCGTTGTAAGGGCTGTAGTGCACAGGCTTGCCGTCGGCGCCGTACTCGTAGAAACTGCGGGGAAACAGCACCGAGCGGTACAGACAGGAGTAGAACGTACATAGACGGTCCAGATCATTGTCCTCGACCTCGAACTTACCAAGAACCTCGTTCCAACGGTCGCGCCCCTCTTTCTTGATGCGATCGAAGTCGCCGTCTCCGACTTCCTTCATGTTGCGCTCGGCCTGTTCGGGACTTATGAAGGAAGACGCCACACGTGCGTTCACCACCTGTCCCTTGTGGGTCCGGAATCCGATGATCGCTCCGGCATGGTTGCCTTCCACAGAATTACGTCCCTTTACGATGTCGCCGTTGTCCAATACTGTTGCGGTGTATGTGATCGGTGTGTCGAAGACAATCTCGAAATAGTTGCGGAAATTGTCGGGCACGCCCCCGTTGTTCTTGGTGGTGTAACCCACAACTTTATTTTGCGAAGGAATCACCTTTACATACGAGCCATTGTCCATTGCGTCAATCACCACATAGCTGTCGTTGTCGGGGAATGTGAAGCGCAAAGCGGCGGCGCGGTCGGTAGGAGCCACTTCGGCCACCACGTCATGGTCGGCCAGATACACCCGGTAATAATAGGGAGTGGCGATTTCGGCCTTATGGGAGAACCAGGAGGCACGTTTGTCCTGGTCGAAGACCGGTGTTCCGGTCACCGGCATGATCGAGAACTGTCCGTAATCGTTGATCCAGGGACTCGGCTGATGCGTCTGCTTTATGCCGCGAATCTTGTCCGCGTCGTAGGTGTAGGCCCAGCCGTCACCCATTTTGCCGGTCTGGGGCGTCCAGAAATTCATGCCCCAGGGCATCGCCGTTGCCGGATATGTGTTGCCCGTCGACAGGGAATGCTTCGACTGGGTCCCCACAAGCGTACTGACATAATCCACCGGACCCTCGCTCCGATGTCCGGCGCCTTGGGCTTCCGAACATACCAGCACGGATGCCGCCATAACCACCGCGATGTTAATGATGTTTTTAGTTATCATTCTGAATTATTTTATGTTTTATGTTGTTTTTATGATTCTTGTTCGAACGTTGTATATCCCC
>USIY01000061.1 GCA_900554845.1 uncultured Bacteroidales bacterium
ATACAAAGTGGGACTGCTGGACGCCGATATTTTCGGACCTTCGGTGCCGAAAATGTTCGGTGTGGAAGACGAACCTATCTACATGGTGAAAGAAGAGGGCCGCGACTGGATAGAGCCGGTGATGAAATATGGCGTCAAGGTGTTGAGCATAGGTTTCTTGGTGGACAAAGACAAGCCGGTGCTGTGGCGCGGCGGCATGGCCAGCAACGCTCTGAAACAGTTGATAACCGACGCATGGTGGGACGAACTGGACTACTTCCTGATCGACATGCCTCCGGGCACCAGCGACATACATCTCACATTGGTACAGACTCTGCCGCTGACGGGAGTGGTGGTGGTGACCACACCTCAGGAAGTGGCTTTGGCCGACGCGCGGAAGGGTCTGGAGATGTTCCGTCAGGAGCAGGTGGACGTACCTGTCTTAGGGCTTGTGGAGAATATGGCTTGGTTCACACCCGAACCCCATCCCGACGAGAGATATTACATCTTCGGCAAGGAAGGAGGACTGAGGCTGGCGCAGACCACCGGCACCGAGCTGTTGGGTCAGATTCCATTGGTAGCCTCCGTGATGGAGCACGCCGACAACGGTGTGCCCGTGGCCGTGGAGCTGGAGACGGACCGCGCCACCACCAATCCCGAGGCATTGGCGTTCCGTGACCTCGCCGCACGTCTTGTCATGGCCGTCGACGCACGCAACGCCATGCTCCCTCCCACAACAAAAGTGGAGACGCATTGAAGGTGCAACGCAATATCAAGCGGGATAAATACATTATAATAAAAGACTCCGAATTGGAGAATACCTTACAAAAATAAACGAAGATAACCATTCCACTCCATCCCAAAGATCCTGGAGGACTTCGAGTCGCGAAGTCCTCCTATAATTTATACAGATGTTCAAAGATATTGTACTAATTGCTTACTCTGCGACGTTTATTAAAGAGTTTCTAACAGATTTCCGTGACTCAAAGTTTAAAAGCGACTACTATCAGGGGTGTTAGTTGGAGTTTCCTTGACAGCATCTCCAACCAGGGAATCACATTCCTGGTCGGATTGGTGCTCGCAAGGTTACTGACCCCGGAAGATTATAGTCTGCTCGGCATCATCTTAATCTTCATATCGGTCTTCAACAGCATTGTAGACAGCGGATTCTCCAGTGCGCTGATACGTAAGACCGATGCTACGGACAGAGATTATAATACGGTTTTCTTCAGCAATCTTGGCATCAGCGTCGTTCTTTGCACCGCATTGTTCCTTCTTGCTCCAGTTATCGCTGATTTCTTCAGCCGTCCTACTCTGACCGATCTCCTAAGAGTCATGTCTTTCATCATCATTATCAATGCGTTCGTACTAATTCAGCGTACGATACTGATGAAGCGAATAGACTTCAAGACTCAGACAAAAGTATCGCTTATATCTTCCGTTTCGAGTGGTGTTGTGGGCATAGGCATGGCGATTGCAGGATTTGGTGTATGGGCTCTTGTAGGACAACAGCTCTCACGACAGGGCCTAAATGCGGTTGCCCTATGGATTTATGCAAAATGGCATCCAAAGTTCCAGTTCTCTATTAAGAGTTTTAAAGAACTGTTCGGATTCGGATGGAAACTTCTTATATCCGGTCTAATAGATACTGTCTGGCGCGAGATATATCAGATAGTGATCGGTAAATGCTACGCACCCGCCACCTTGGGCCAATACACGCGCGCCCAGCAATTCGGATCCATATTTTCCTCTAATCTGATAGCAGTGGTCCAACGAGTCAGCTACCCGGTGTTAAGCACGATACAAGATGACAAGGTGCGTCTCAAAGCCGCTTACAAACGGATAATCAAGATCACAATGCTTCCCACACTCGTGCTGATGCTCGGCATGGCAGGATGCGCAAGATCAATGATCCAGATGCTGGTGGGAAACCAATGGCTGCCGGCAGTGCCATTCCTTCAGATCATATGCTTCCAGATGATGCTTTATCCACTACATGCCCTGAACCTCAATATGCTGCAGGTGGAAGGACGTTCCGATTTATTCCTCCGATTGGAGATAATTAAGAAAGCCATAGCCGTAGGACCTGTACTTCTCGGTATTTTCGTGGGCATCTATTGGATGCTTGTCGGAAGTGTCTTTACTGGAATCATCTCTTATTATCTCAATGCGCTATACTCCGGCCCAGCAATCGATTATACGATCAAGGAACAAATCAAGGATATCCTGCCATCATTTGGCATCGCTATGTTGATGTGTGCCGTGGTATTGGCCATGTCGTTTATTCCTGTCTCCCCTTTCATCCTGTTCCCCCTGCAGTTCATTTCAGGCATGGCGATCGCCATTGCATTATCAAAAAAAATTGAATTGCCGGAATACATTGAAATCGAAGACATTGTAAAACGCTTTATCGCAAAAATAAAAAATGATATATGGAAAACCGACAGATTACAGTAACCTCTCCTCTTCTTCCAAAACTTGATGAGTTCACTGCCGTCCTCAAGGAAATCTGGGACAGCAAATGGATAACCAACAATGGAAGTTTCCACAAGCTGCTTGAAAAGGAGCTTGCAGCATATCTGAAAGTTCCATACATCAGCCTGTTCACCAACGGGACACTCCCGTTGATAACAGCACTGCAGGCGCTCCGAATCACAGGAGAAGTAATCACCACCCCATACAGTTTCGTCGCGACCACACATTCCCTATGGTGGAATGGCATCAAACCTGTTTTTGTGGATGTCGACCCTTCAAACTGTGGAATCGACCCAGCCAAGATCGAGGCAGCCATCACGCCCAAAACCACGGCAATCTTGCCTGTACACTGTTACGGCAAGCCCTGTGATACAAAGGCGATTCAGGAAATCGCCGATAAATACGGATTGAAAGTTATCTACGATGCCGCGCACGCATTCGGTGTCGAGGTGAACGGCGAATCCATCCTTAACGCCGGCGACCTGTCAACACTTTCCTTCCATGCCACCAAGGTGTATAACACCATAGAAGGCGGAGCGATGGTGATGCACGATGAAAAGACAAAACAGCGCATCGACTATCTGAAAAACTTTGGTTTTGCCAACGAGACTACTGTTGTCGCCCCGGGTATCAACTCCAAAATGGACGAGATACGAGCAGCGTATGGCATCTTGAACCTCCGTCAGGTAGATGCTGCAATCGAAGCGCGCGGTAAAGTAGCGCAACGATACCGTGAGGCTCTGCGCCATGTACCGGGTGTCACGTTCTTCGACGACATGCCAGAAGTACGTCATAACTTCAGCTACTTCCCCATCTTCATTGATGCTGAGGAGTTCGGCAAAACACGCGATGAGCTCTACTTTGGGATGAAGGAGGCGAATGTGCTTGGACGCCGATATTTCTATCCGTTGATCAGCGATTTCTCTACATACCGCGGACTTCCTTCTGCTACGCGAGAGAATCTGCCACAGGCTTATAAACTTGCCGATACAGTCCTCTGTCTGCCGATGCACCATGCATTATCGGACAACGACATTGAGCGCGTTCTAAAATTCTTCAAGTAATTTTCTGGGGAAGAAATGAAAAAACTACTTCTTCTTGGCGGCCTCTTTTATCTCAAACCCGTCATAGACGCGGCACATAAATTGGGAATCCATGTGATTACGTGTGACTATCTCCCTGACAACATTGCCCATAAGTATTCTGATGAATACCATAATGTCAGCATCGTCGACAAGGAAGCCGTTCTCGAATTGGCGAAAAAACTCAAGGTAGACGGCATCATGTCATTCGCTGTAGATCCCGGAGTGGTGTCGGCCGCTTATGTAGCCGAGAAATTAGGATTGCCATTTGCCGGGGGTTATGAATCCGTCCGCATACTGCAAAACAAGGATTTATTCCGAAAATTCCTTGCCGACAATCAATTTCATGTTCCGGTATCCAATGGATACACGAATCTGGGCCAAGCATTGGCCGACTTGGATCGCTTCAAGTTCCCGGTAATCGTCAAGCCCACGGATTCGGCAGGCAGCAAGGGCGTTACAAGAGTCGATAACATCAACGACATTTCCACGGCATTCAATCATGCCATGGAGAATTCCATATCCGGCACGGTCATCATCGAAGAGTTCATTGAGAAACTCGGATGCAGTTCGGATGCCGACAGTTTTTCGATTGATGGGAAAATGGCACTGACCACCTTCAATGCTCAGTATTTTGATGCCGACGCATCCAATCCGTATACTCCGAGCGCATACAGCTGGCCATCGACATTTACTGCCGAACAAAGCGAATATCTGACTTCGGAGCTTCAGAGATTGATCACACTCCTAAATCTTAAAACATCCATCTATAACATCGAAACAAGAATAGGCACGGACGGCAAACCATATATCATGGAAATGTCACCGCGTGGCGGTGGAAATCGCCTTGCCGAGATGGAACGGATGATAAGTGGAAACGACATGATCGAAGCTTCCGTTCGAGCGGCGGTAGGAATGCCTTTGAATGAATTCCCCAATAATCCCATGGAAGGATGCTGGGCCGAGATTATTCTTCATTCCGATTCCGACGCTTCCGGAGCTTTTAAGGAAGTTCTTGTGTCCGATGATTATGAGAATTATGTTCGTCGCATGGATTTATACATTGAACCTGGCGACATGGTCGTTCCCTTCAGCGGAGCGAACAACGCCATCGGCACACTGGTAATGAATTTTCCGGACATTAAGACCATGAATAATGCTTTATCCACTCAAAACAAGTGGATTAAGATAGTTCTTGATTAATCATATCAGCAATGAAAATAATTGTATTGGGCGCCACAGGACATTTAGGCGCATACACAGCCTTAGCTCTAAAAGACTGTGGTCATAAAGTAATTGCCGTTGGCCATCGCAAATCAGACAATGGCTTCTTCATAACAAAACAAATAGACTTCATCGGTGGATTTGACTTGTCGGATGCAAATGCTTTTCACTCCCTTCCGACAGATATTGATGCAGTCATACATCTCGCCGGTACAATGCCGGCGCATGCGGATGCTTCTCCAATGCCATATATACAAAGCATCGTAGTTGGAATGGTGAATCTTTGCGAATGGCTTAAAAACACCACAACATGCAGACGTGTCATATTCAATACGACTCCATCTGATGTCTGCAAGTTTTTTGGCACGGATGTACCCGTGCCTGACGACGCCCCGAGATCTTTTCCAAAAGATGGAGGAGACCATGCAGTATATGCCATTGCAAAAAATGCTGCCGTCGATATATTGGAAAGCTACAAATATTCGTGCGGCATTTCAAGTTGCATATTCCGCCACTTAACAGTGTATGGGTTTCAACCTAATCCATATTACTCTCTGAACGGAGTCAAGAAAATGCTTCCATGGCGCATCATAATGCAAAGGGCAATCAACGGTGAACCAGTTGAAGTCTGGGGTGATCCTAATAGTAAAAAAGAACTTCTATATATCAAGGATTTCACTCTTGCTGTTGAATGCGCTTTGAAGACAGGAGCTGAAGGAATGTTCAATCTATCCGGATACAAGCCATATACATTGGAAGATCAAATTAACGGGATCATTGAAGTTTTCAATTCTCCTGAAAAGAAATCAGATAAATCTTATTTCCCCAACAAACCGAATTCGCCTCAGAACCTTCTGGATTCGTCCAAAGCCAGAGCCATTCTTCACTGGAAGCCAGCCTACTCTTGGACAAGGGCATTGGAAGATATGAAAGAAGAAATGGAAACCGAGCCATTCTCGATTCTTTGGGGAAAGAAAACAGATTTTGAATGAATGCCCCTGTAATAATTCCGACTTTGTGTCGATATGAACATTTCCGCGAGTGTCTGGAGTCTCTTGGCAAATGCCGGGGCGCCGACAAGACTGAAGTCTTCATAGGGCTGGACTATCCGGCAAAGGACTCCCACTGGCCAGGGTACCTTAAGATCAAGGAGTATCTAAATGGCCTTGCAAGGAATCATCCTTTCAAAGAACTTCATGTCTATGAACACACACGTAATCAAGGGGTGAGCCCTAATATTAATTTTTTAAGGGCGAAGGTAATGCTAGATTATGAAGCATATATCTTCAGCGAGGACGACAACGTATTCTCACCTGCGTTCCTCTCGTTTGTAAATCAATCGCTTGAACGATTCCGGAATGATTCTTCTGTATTCGCAGTCTGCGGGTACAGCCATCCGTACAAACTGAAGTTTGACGACAATAACTTCTATCGTCAGAATGTTGACTTTTCCGCATGGGGTTACGGAATCTGGAGGGACCGTATGCTAAAGGCACAGTCTCGCAATCGCCGTGGTTGGTGGCTTCCAAAATTGTTCAATCCTCTGGCATGGATACGCGTGGCACTAAATGGCAACAACCGACTGCTTGAATTCCTTCGACGAACGCTGAAAGGATCAGCAATCAATGATAACGTCTTGAGTGTGTACATGGCCATAAACGGAATGGACATGGTGATGCCACGGATGTCAATGGTACGAAATATGGGATGGGACGGATCCGGCGAACATTGCATGGATAATTCGGACGTAATAGCCGCCATGCATTCCACTCAACCCATATATAACGGAGATTCGTTTGAAATGAACGGCACTGGCCGGGAGCATTATAAAGAAAATCGGCAGGCATACGTGCAGCAGTCGTACGGCCGCATATCCTTTCTGACGTTGATACGCAAGCTGGCCGGCGATTTTGGCCGTCTCATAAAACGAATTTGATATAATTACAGGCTAAAACAAAAAATCTCAATTCATTAAGTATTAATGAATTGAGATTTTATCATGTACCCCTAACCGTGCCGTATTAGAACCAATCTTAGCGGATTTAGATAGGTTGTGGGAGATGCGGCATTGGATACCCGAGCCAGGGGAACCGATAACACGTTAATCAAAAAGAGATAATTGTTGGACGATACCGTTGTTAAAACGTTGTGAAGCGATTGTAGTCCCCTTATCTTTACACAGTTGTGTTAAATCAAGCCTCATAAGGAGACTTTTTGTCACAACTCTTTTTGCATCTTTGAAAACCAATGATTGCAATAATGAACATATTTCATTACTATTAAGGGCGTCTAAGATACATTTTGCTTCTTCTAAACTGTCAAAGTCAAGCTGATAGCATGTGTCATCCACCATGACTGGTTTTCCATTAAACTGTGAAACTAGAATAAACCTAATGGATTTATATAATGAAGAAACGACAATTTTATATGGTTTGAATGAATAATCACCTATCCCAAAAATACTAAATTTATCTTTTCCTATATATATACTACTTTTTCTACTTGAAAATACATTCTCATATTTAGACAAATATGAAAATGCAAGAGGATGTGAATATTTCAATTTAGAAGTGTTATCACCAACTCTTCGTTGTGGCACGATTAGAAATTTCCTAAATTGATTTGTCTGATAGTTATTTATATCTGAACTTTTTAGTAACGGGTAAATCAAATCTTCCTCTATCCTTACAGACTCTCCTAACCCATTTGTGTATATTCCATCCGAAAGAGTTAGTTCTAAGATAGAGGCGCAATCGTGTTTAATGCCAGAACGCCATATATAAGAAGACTTACCGTCATATTTTGAAACAGTCCTATATGATTTTGTATCAGAAACGAAAGAGTCATTTACCCACCCATATTGCTGAATATACGCGTTTGAATAAAAATCTGAGACGTTGCAAATAAAAGAGGGGGTACATCCTAATTGAGCAAGAAAACATGATGCATCTACTGAAACATCGAACTCGTTAGATGCATCAATCAATTTTTGTTCAATATTTCCGAGATGTAATCTCTCGGTGTGCTGTTTAATTAAGATGTTTCGAATAACAGAATTTTTTAGAAGGAAGGAGATACCTCCATTATTCATTTCTGATAAATGTAATAATTTTAGCGTAATATACTCGCTGATGTCGAAATTACTTTTGCCCGTTATGGCATCAATACCTTTTAATTTGAAAATATTGCTCTTTAACGGAATATTCTTGGAATTATTTTTCCCTTGAGTGCTGTTCGTAACCCATGGCGGATTACCAATAACAGCCATATTCCATCCCATTCGTCTGCTTTTCTCAATTATGGGCATAAAATCAAACTCAAAAAAATCCGTATTATAGATATAAATATCGGGATGTTTCAGGGAAGGAGCATTTAAAGCATTCGACAGTATTTTCAGCTTTAATTCCGATGTGTATTGACTGTTAATCTCTACAGCATAAAATTCTTTAATGTTCGGAAATTTTTCCAATGCAGATAATACAAAAGACCCAAGTCCGCAAGTAGGTTCTATTACTATATCTGGGCTGCCAAACTTTGATAAATGAATATCACAAATTCTTTCGGACAATGACATTGGTGTTTGCCAATCACCATAAGATACTCTGTCTTCGCATACAATGGATGTGCCAATTTCATGAATGGCAATGAAATCAACTTTCTCCTGCTCTGAAGAGAAGTAGTCAACGATTCCACTAAGCGATCTAATTATGAGATTGGCTTCAGTGTAATCTGTATTGCGAATCAGGTTAATCAAATTTCTCATTTTGAAAACTTGATTATTTGCTCAATGCCGTCTACTTTATCCGTCATAGACACAATTCTTCCATATTGAAGTCGCCACTGGAGAGCATTTGATATAGTCAAGTACCCAATTTGAGGAGGATTTTTCAGAATGTCGCCTGCCATGTTATATAAGGTCACTTCATCGCTTGGAATGTTATGCTCCACCAAGAATGCAAAAATATCATCCTGATTGCCCTGGTTCGATATTATTTTATGCAAACCTGTGGTAGTTTGGAAATCCGCAGTTCGGCATTTATCAATAAAATTGCATGAAACGAAATCCAACATTCCCTTCTTTTTCTTTGGGTCGTCATATTTTCTATAGACAAAGACGAGAAGGTTGTAGCCTAATCCGAATATCTTTTGTTTACTATCTTTAAAAGGGCAACTCGACTGCGGTTGTTTTATTGATGTGACTTTAATATCAGTATTTACAGAAGGTAGATCCAATCCATTGGCGGAATTGCCAACTTTCATTTCATAACGTTCTTCAAGATATTGCTTGAAAAGATGTTCAACAAACGTACCGACAGCCTTTCCGTCAGTAACCCCAAAGAGCTCGCTTTTATATACACCAGAATTGAGCGAACAAAAATGTTCTGCCTCTGCGATTAGGGATTCTATCGTTAGCTTTTTCTTCATAAAGCAAAGTTAGTGATAATACTTGAATTAGGCAAACATAGAACCAATTCTTACAACAAAGTGCTTGACCTTATCTATGAGCAAACCAACGAGTTGGAGGGGCAGAAAATAGAAAAGAGGACTCTCTAAATGAGAATCCTCAGTTCTGTACCCTGAGCCGGGGTCGAACCGGCACGGATTGCTCCACTGGTGTTTGAGACCAGCGCGTCTACCGATTCCGCCATCAGGGCCCGTATCGGTTTGCAAAATTAGGAATAATTTTCCACAATTCCAAATTTTCTGCCAGAACCTACCTGTTTGTCGAATCAGTATGACTCGGACTGATTGGGGAAATCGGAGCTTTTGACGTCATCCACATAGCGTCCGATTGCCTGGTTCATCATCTCTGCAAGATTAGCATATCGGCGCAAGAAACGCGGTGAAAAGCCCTGGTTGATGCCAAGCATGTCGTGCATCACCAGCACCTGTCCGTCGGCGGGACCGGCTCCGATGCCGATCACCGGAATGGTGAGTTGCTCGGCGACTCTCTTAGTCAAAGCCGCAGGAATCTTTTCCAACACTATGGCGAAGCAACCTATATCCTCCAGCATCTTTGCGTCGCTTACTAATTTTTCGGCCTCGGCCTCTTCCTTGGCGCGCACATTATATGTTCCGAATTTGTTGATGCTCTGGGGAGTCAGGCCAAGATGTCCCATAACGGGGATGCCGGCGCAAAGGATACGCTCTATTGACTCGCGGATTTCCGCTCCACCCTCCATCTTCACAGCCTCAGCATGACTCTCCTTCATGATACGGATGGCCGAAGCCAGAGCCTCCTTGCTGTTGCCCTGATATGTACCAAAAGGCATATCCACCACCACCAACGCACGGTTCACTCCTTTGATTACAGATTTGGCATGGTAGATCATCTGGTCCAGCGTAATGGGCAATGTCGTGACGTTTCCCGCCATTACATTGCTTGCGGAATCTCCGACCAAAATGACATCGATACCTGCACCGTCAACAATTTTGGCCGATGAATAATCATATGCCGTAAGCATGGCTATCTTCTCTCCGCGCTGCTTCATTTCAGTAAGGCGACGGGTTGTGACTTTTCTTGAACTCGATATATTGGCGGCAGGCGCCCCTTCTATCTGTGTTGACATTTCTTTACTGTTTTAGACTCTCTAATTAACGTTGCAGTGTTAACAAATAGTACAATTCGAACCGATAACACATCCAATCATAGTAGAGAGAATAAAATAAAAGCATGATTTGTGAGTTGAATGTAATAGAATAAAGACTAACAAGATGCGAAAACATACAGCAAAACGGTTGTGTGGCGCAGTTGCGGTATGCGCCGTCATGGCTGCCGCCACCAGTTGCAGCACGCCCAAAGAC
>USIY01000062.1 GCA_900554845.1 uncultured Bacteroidales bacterium
AATCCGCCGCTTCAGCCGCCCGGGCCGGAAATGGCGCGGAAGTTGCCGACACTGTGCGTGACGTTGCAACGTCGCGTGACTCCGCTGCCGCGCCCGCCGCTGGCAACGCCATGGCCCATTATCCCGATCTGGACCTGGCCAAAGGCCATCAGGCCAACAGCATACGTAAAGATTACGAAGGCTTCCGGCTGGCCTTCAATCCTTCCAACAAAACGCCGGACTGGGCGGCGTGGGAACTGCTCGGCCGGGAAACCTACGGCACCACTGTCCGCAGCGACAGGTTCTGGCAGGACGCCGATCTGGAAGGATGCCCTACCACTGGCGATTACGCCCGCTCGGGATACGACCGGGGACATCTGTGCCCCGCCGCCGAGCAGAAGTGGAATCCTAAAGCCATGGAGGACTGCTTCGTGATGGCTAATATGTGCCCGCAGGACCACGCCTTGAACTCCGGTGCTTGGAACACGCTGGAAAACAAGGAAAGGGCATGGGCACAGCGCGATTCGGCCATCGTGATCATAGCCGGCCCCATATATGAGAAATCCGACACCAAACGGATCGGAGAGAGCCGGGTGCGCGTGCCGGGAGCCTTTTTCAAGGTGATAGTGGCGCCTTATGCCGACAATACGCGAGGCATCGGTTTCGTTTTCCCAAATATGTCCTCGCCGGGTTCGATGGAGAATTATGTCACGACCATCGACGATGTGGAGAAACTCACGGGGCTGGATTTCTTCTATAATCTTCCCGACGACATTGAGGATAAAGTTGAATCAACAGCGTCTTTCCGAGAATGGAACAGAAAGTGACCGATACTATCGTGGCGGTAGCCACTCCGCATGGCGAGGGGGGGCTGGCGGTGATACGTGTGTCAGGGCCGGAAGCTTTCCCCCTCGTAGAGAAGATGTGGCGTGGAAAGCAGCTCGTCTCCTGCGAGTCGCACACGGCGCATCTGGGACTGCTGATCCAGGAGGACGGAACAGTTCTGGACCAGGCGGTGGCGACCTTGTTCCGAGCGCCGAACACTTTTACCGGCGAGGACACCGTGGAGATATCCGTGCACGGCTCACGATGGATACAGCGCGAGACGATAAACCGTCTTGTCCGGCTCGGCGCACGTCCCGCAGGTCCGGGAGAGTTCTCGCAGAGGGCGTTCATGAACGGCCGTATGGATCTGGCGCAGGCCGAGGCCGTGGCGGACCTGATATCTGCCGGTTCGAAAGCTGCGCACCGTCTGGCCATGCAGCAGATGTCGGGTGCGTTCTCCCACAAACTCGAGGAATTGCGCCGGCAGTTGGTTCATTTCTGCTCGTTGCTGGAGCTGGAGCTTGACTTTTCCGAGGAGGATGTGGAGTTTGCCGACCGCTCCGCGCTGATCGCCTCCGCCACGGAAACGCTGCGCGTGGTGCGTCGTCTGGCGCATTCCTACGCCACCGGCAAAGTGTTCAAGGAGGGTGTGCCAGTGGCCATCGCCGGGGCTCCCAACGCCGGCAAGTCCACCTTGCTCAACCGGCTGCTGGACGATGACAAGGCGATAGTAAGCGACATTCCCGGCACGACACGCGACGTGATAGAGGACACACGCGAGATCCGCGGCACCCTGTTCCGATTCTTCGACACCGCGGGACTTCGCGACACCGACGACACTGTGGAACGCATCGGCATAGAACGCGCCAAGGAGCGCATAGGACGCGCCGCCGTGACTCTCTGGGTGATCGACCCATCACAGCCCCTCAGACCCCAGACGGAACAATTCCTGCCCAATGCAGGGACCGGCGACAGCGTCCACATCCTGGTGATAAACAAATCCGACCTGACCTCGCCGGAGATGTCTGGTGAAGATGCGACAGCTGAGTCCGATCTGACTTCTCCGAAAATATCCGACGCCAAGGAGATAGCGGAGAATTTGAAGGAATATACGGGCGCCAACTTTGACAAATGCCATGTGATTTCGATCAGCGCGAAGACCGGCGAAGGCCTCAGCGAGCTGGAAGAGGCATTGTTGCGCGCCTCGGTGACCGACCATGACCCCGACAGCGAATTGATCGTGACGAACGCCCGCCACTACGAAGCCCTGACGGCCGGCGCCGAAGCTCTGGACCGCGCCATCGCCGGTCTTCAGACCGGAGTCCCCACCGACCTCGTCGCCCAGGACGTCCGCGAGTCCCTCCACCACCTCGGCCTCGTCACCGGCGCCGTCACCACCTCCGACATCCTCACCTCCATCTTCCAGAACTTCTGCATCGGTAAGTGACGGGCAGTTAGAGATAGGTAACAATAGTTAGAAATAAGTGTCAAGGCGTTCAGTTTGAGCGCCTTTTCTCATATCTGCACTTGACTGTTTTTATTGGTAGAACCCGTTTCTACCTATTTTTCACTCCATTTTTGAACCATATTTGTTGCTCGTCTGCTACTCGGGTCAAGTCGCTCTGCCTGGTAGTGGATGGTGTTCACACTTGTTCATGCTCATTCACGCACGTTCATGTGTGTTCGCAGAAATGTCTCAATGAGTGGCATAAAAAAATGATTCAAAAATGGCAACATCTAACATTAGAATCAGGAAAACCTGTAAATGGTGTGGAAGTGAGTTTGAAGCACAAAAGACTTCGACTCAATTCTGTTGTAAGCGGTGTGCGGAACATGCTTACAAGGAGAGAAAGCGCCAAGAGCGCAAACAAAACGCGGAACGAGATGATAAAATCGATGTTCACGAAGGAAACATCAAAAATCTGGACGGGATTAACTATCTGTCAGTAGCGGAGGTTGCGAAGCTACTGAATGTCACCTCTCGTGCCGTTTATTATCTCATTTATCGTGGCACATTGAAAGCATACCAACTGTCAGGCAAATGGACAGTCATAAAGCGTGAGGATATAGATGCGATGATCGAGGCACGACCTTATGAGAGGAAACCGAAAGCAACAACTACGACCACAGATGAAAATGGAGAGGCTATCACGGAATTCTACACTACGAAGGAGATTATCGAGAAGTTCGGGGTAAGTAATTCGTGGGTGTTTGCTCAGGCGAAGAGGCACAACATCCAGAAGGTGTATCATCGTGGAAAGACGCTCTGGAGCAAGGCGCATTGCGACCGTGTGTTTGCTGCAAAGCCGGAACCACCAAAAGATGAGGATTGGATCTCATACTCAGATGTAAGGGCTGAGTATAATCTCACCCATGACCAGATTCACAATTATGTGAAGTATCACGGTCTGCGTCGTAAGAAAGTCGGCAAGTACACTTACATTCTTCGTTCGGAGATTGATGCTATTCTCCGCCCTCCCATGCTCTAATATCAAACGGTTATCGGTTATTGCCTGGTTTTCCGACCAATAATTTGATAACCATGCTATCACTCACCAACTTTGCAATCAAAAAAAGCTATGGATATATGTACTAAAGTGACCCTGCGTCAACGCCTGTTGCCATCGGGCAAAATCACGCTCTATCTCGACTACTATCCGGCGATACGGAACCCGAAAACCAACCGTTCGCAACGCCATGAATACATGGGAATCTATCTCTACGGCAATCCTACGAATCAGGTGCAACGCAATTTCAACAAGACGATGCTTGAAAAGGCGGAGCTGATACGTTGCCGCCGTCAGGAGCAGGTGATAAACCGTCAGTTCGGGTTCATCGACCATACCCAACAGCGGGAGGACTTCCTCGCTTACTTTGAGGGAGTATGCAAGAAACGTTATGAAAAGTGGAAGATTGTATTCATGCATTTCCGTAAGTTCACTGGTGGCAAATGCACATTCGGTGATGTCACTGTTGACCTCTGCACACGTTTCCGAGAGTATCTTCTCACAGCGAAGCAACTGAAACACACTGAAAAAACTGTGTCACGCAACACGGCCTCAGGCTACTTCTCTACATTCCGGGCATTGCTCAAGCAAGCCTATAAGGAACGGTTAATCACCGAGAATATCAACGATTATCTGGAATACATCGAATGGGAAGATGTCGTGCGGGAATTCCTCACTCAGGAGGAGTTGATTCAGTTGGCTCAGACTCCCTGCAAGCATGATGTTCTGCGCCGGGCATCACTGTTTTCCTGTCTCACCGGGTTACGTATAAGCGACATCGAAAATCTGCATTGGGACAACATCCAGTCAGTTACAGGTATCGGCTTGTGTATCGTCATCACAATTCAGAAAACCAAAACTCCGGTTAAGCTACCGCTATGCGATGAAGCAGTGGAACTTATGGGAGAACGAGGATGTGGCAAGGTGTTCGTCGGACTGAAACGTTGTATGATTGGCAAACCGCTGAAAGACTGGGTTGCATCGTCCGGTATCAAGAAGCATATCACATTCCACTGCTTCCGCCACACTTACAGCACACTGCAATTTGCAGCCAATAGCAATCCATATGCCGTTCAACAATCCATGTGCCACAAGGACATCGGTACAACCATGCGCTACACCCACGAAGTCCCGACCGCCCTGCTCGAAACACTCGGCAAAATAACCATCAAGCCAAAGGACATATAATCGTCACATTTTCAGCCATTCATTACGAGCCACCGCCCCAAACGGTGGCTTTTATTATGTTCATAGGATAGCATATTATATCGGTCAGTGTCA
The DNA here is from genome assembly GCA_900554845.1 of uncultured Bacteroidales bacterium. Taxonomy (GTDB): domain Bacteria; phylum Bacteroidota; class Bacteroidia; order Bacteroidales; family Muribaculaceae; genus Lepagella. Next base: position 4,593 of record USIY01000062.1, read on the forward strand.
TTTGATTATTCCGATACAATAAACCTGTCCAAACACAATGCCGGGATGAAATTTGAAATATAATTTTGTCGGACAAAAAACTGTTTGGAATTTATTATTTAGCACTCCGGTCATAATAATTTTGCTTTCTAAAACTCTATACAAATGAAAGGAAACACTACTCATAATAATATCCGGTTATGGAACGTAGCGAATCTTTCGCTTTTTATATGCGCCGTTTTCTGCCTCAGGTATTATATCATAAATACTACTGATTCATCAGTTATCTGTTTGATAATGAATCTGACTATCGTTATATCCATTATTGGATTAATCGCATATCTTGTTGATGGATATACAAGACCACAAAACACTATTACTGCACCACCATCCATTAACATTAAGGCGGATTCAACTCTTACTGAACCTATCAGTAAGGATGACGCAGAACTTATCCGACAAACTGAGGAAGAAAACAAACGCAGGAAAGAGGAGCAGTGGGCTGAAATTGCGTCTTATACTAAAGCGACCTTCCATAAGATATTTACTCCGGCTCAAATTGAGATTCTGCTCAATAACATGCAAGAGTTGACTGGCGATGAGAATTATATCGCTGTCGAAACGAGCATCAACAGACATCTGAAATCTGACGATCTGCTTCATTTCGGTTGGAATGTAAGTAAACGACTACTATCAGGAACTCAGAAGAAATTGGGCGTGACCACAGCCCTGTTTCTCAAAAAGAGTTTTCCGATGACTCTCAGCGGTTATGATATTGGTAATATCCCATCTAAACTTCGTGTCGAGAATTTCAAGGTATTACCGTTGATTAATCCGCCTGAGCCGCTTGTCCCATACGTTTACCCTGATACGGAGAATTTGCCGGTGCTTTCATAGTTCGGTTATTGGTTATTCATAGGTTATCAGCGTAATAACATGATAACCGCCCTATCTCCAGAGACCTTTGCGGTGCGATTCAAAACCAATCGCTTCCGCCATAATGAATAAAGAACCTACATTCGAGGCTATGCCTCAGAACGTGGCACGACTTGAAGAGAAAGTCGATGCCCTGACCGAAACCGTCAATAAACTATCGCAACATATCTTCTCCCTCAAAGCCTCCGCCAAAGACGAGGAGATGATCTGCGTTGAAGATGCGTCCAAACTTCTTCATCTGTCACCATCCCGGATATACGCGCTGGTACAGGAAGGACGCATACCGTGTTATAAACCCGGACGGAATCTGTTGTTTCTCCCCTCGGAGCTTCGCCGATGGCTGACCGACAACCGCCGCACCGGTCAGTCTTCCGTTGAGGAACAGATGGAGGCTATGACCAAAGGTATGCGCAATAGTGCGCGGGGAAGGAGGTTGCTATGAGAAGCGGTGCAAATGCTTTGGAAGATGCCTTTTGCCGTGCTTACACCTGTGCAGAGGCTATTGAGAAGTTCCTTGCCAGAAGTCTTGCCCCGCTTAATGAGCCGGGTACATACGCATTAACCGGTGAAACAAAAATGACTGTTGCCATTGACAGCGACAGGCAGGTTGCATGGTGTAATGACAGCGATGTGCCGAGAAATGCGTTCAATCTTGTCAGGCACTATCGTTTTGGAGAACTTGATGCGAGCGTAAAGGACAGGACTGCTATAAAACGTCTCCCCTCCTACAAAGCGATGCTCAAACTTTGCCGTGAGGATGTTGCCGTAAGAAAGAATCTGATACATGGCATCGGGGGACATGAGACTAATGATACTGATGACTGGGAGTTGAAGTTGACCCTGAACGATAATAACCAGATTGAGAAAACCGGGCAGAATATCAAACTGATTCTGCTTAATGATACCAAACTGTCGAAAGTCCGTTTTGACCGCTTCACAAAGCGGGATATAACGCAATGTCCGGACTTCTGCAACGAGCGCGACAACCGTATTGATGATGAATCAATCGGAAAGATCTGCCTTTATTTTGAAAATCAATATGGGTTGCAACTGTCACAACCGCGTATCCTTGAAATGCTGAAAACGACCTCAAAGGAGCGAGGTTTCAATCCAGTACAGAATTTCATCATGTCAGACAGTTGGGATTATGTCGAGCGCATTGACACTGTGGTTATACGCTACCTCGGAGCCGAGAACACTCCACTGACACGTGCGCAAACTCGTAAATGGATGATTGGTGCCGTGGCGCGTGCATTCGCTCCCGGTTGCAAGTTCGATCACATCCTCACGTTCACCGGGCCACAGGGTGTCGGAAAGAGTACATTTCTCAGTATCATTGCCGGTGACTGGTTTTCCGATTCATTCTCATTCGCGCATGATGACAAGACGAAAATCGAGGACATAACCGGAGCATGGATTGTGGAAATCTCCGAGCTTAATGGCATGAAGCGTGCGCATGACGCCGAGGCAGCCAAAGCATTTCTCAGTCGTGTGCGTGATGACGTGCGTCCGGCATACGCCCGTAAGAGTGAGTCTATCCCTCGGAGCAATGTATTCGCAGCCACAACCAACGAGACGGAATTTCTGCAAAGTTGCAACGGCAACCGCCGTTGGTGGATAATCCCCATAAAAGGAAATGGCGAGGTCACGGACTGGATTGATGAGCTGAAAGCCGAGGTGCCACAACTGTGGGCCGAGGCACATCATTATTACATGCTCAATGAACCGCTGTATCTTCCTTCCGAACTGGAGAACGCCGCGAATCAACGTCAGGCGGAATATACCACCGCCGCTGGAGATGAACTGCTTGAGGAGATTGAGGCATTTCTCAATCGTCCTGTGCCGACGTCATACGCCGGTTGGCCTTTGTCTCGCCGTTTACAATGGCAACAATGGGCGGTGGATTCTTCATCGTATCTTGATGACCAATATAAGCAGATTGGTACAGAACCACTGTTGATTGTCTCTCCGAAAATGATCAAGCGGGAATTGCCAAACGACACCATACGGACATCCTACCGCTACTCATCGCAATACATAAATTCGCTGATGGAGCATATCTCAGGATGGGAACGTTCGGAAAAGGAGAAACTATCGGGTATGCACCCAGACTACTGCGGTGCGGACGGACGAGTGAAACGCCCCTGGGTACGGAGCAATATGCCTGTCAATCCTTCTCTGCTCGATTTCAGCCAAACTGAAGACAACCCATTCTGACCCAACCGACCCAAATGTCCCTTTAACTCCAATCAACCTTACAAAAGGGAAATAGAATATTATGGTTGAGCATCAAAATATTCTGTAACGTTTGGAGATTTTCGTGGGTCATTGGGACATTCGGGACAAGCTGTTATAAATCTCAAATTTTACAAGAATATGAATAAACCTATTTCTGCGATGGAGTTTGACTCCATCATTCCTGTCGATGATGTCTGCATGGCTATCGGCCTCGTTTGCCAGTCGCAACGTCGCGCACTCCGACATTATCTATTGCCCGACGGTGGCGAGCTGACCGTTAACACCGCCCGTAATGAATGGGCAATCAAGAATCCGGACTCGTTCGGTTCTGCCTCCGATTTGGTACGAAAGTTAGGTATTGCACACGGCGATGACTTCTCGAAAGCAATACAAATGGTTGAAAAACTATATTCGGAGCGGGAGAATTTGCCATCGCAATTTCCATACACTCCTATTAGCCGCCCTGTTTGGGATTTTACAGAAACCTGTCACCCAAAAGATACCGGTATCGGAAGTATGATAACTCGCATCGGACTTTCCATGAATACTGTTCGGCTCTTCTCCCTTGAAGGTTCGTTGCCGAAAGCCAAAGGCAAAGGTTCAGAACGTGTCATTGCGTTTCGGTGTGGGGAAGATTCGGACAATTTCCTCGCGTTCAACGGCAAATCATTCCGACAAATAGGAGAATCTGGAATGACAGTATTTGGCGAGCGGCGTAAAGATCAGGTCTGCATGGTGTATGAAAATCCGCTCGACTTCATGGCTCTTATGGAGTCTGTCGAACGTAACGGTGTATATCCCGTGATGGCTCGTCGCTACCATATCATTCTCAATGGCAGAAAATGTATCCGCGAGGCTTGCGAGTATCTGAAAGCCAATCCCGATTTTCTTGAAGTGCGATGTTTTATGCCTGCTACGGAAGCCGGGACACGTCTGTTCGCGGCCATAAATGATGCCGTCAAAGGCACCGCCATCAATCGTTCAGACCTGTATCGTGGCTATGGTTCCTTGCTTGGAAGATATGCTCTGAAAGTACCGGAAAGTTTCCGGAAATGGAAGGAGGCACAGCGCGTTCAATCCGTAAAAGCCGATGAGCGGATTGTCCGACAATCCGAACCGAAGCCGATGGTTACACATACCCCGACGCTCGGTGAGAAAAAGAGTGCGGTAATCGACCGCAAGGATGGAGGATTGAAGTTATGAGGTGCTTGTATTTCTCTTGGATTCGAGTGGCTCTGCAAGATGTGTTTTTGTCAGACACTCCGCTGTCTCTCCGGCCCGAAAAAACACCCTTGCAAGGGGAAACCCCTCGACCCGATTTGTCTGACATACGATTTGTGAAACCTGCGGTTTCGTGCCGAGCAAACCCAGCCATAAATGAATGCCGTTGTAGGAAAATCGTCTGACATTACACATAGTCTGAGCTATGCACAGAATCATGGGAAGGACGGCTCAATTCTATTGGCTAACTTCACCGACTTGTCGGCGACTCCGGCTGAACAAGCCGCTGATTGGCTTGCCACCGCGAATAATTACAGGACGCAATGCTATACGATTATCATCTCTTTCACACCGGAAGAAACAGCCCTTCTTCGATCAATGCCTGACAATGGACGCGATAAGATGAGGACTATTATCGGTGACTTTCTCGATGAGCTTTCGGCACGAGGCAATGATGTTTCGGAATGTCCGTATATCGTTGCCAGGCATGACAATACGGATAACGAGCATTATCACATCGTAATCCGAACTACCGATGTCAACGGCAAGCGCTTTCGTGATAATTTCATCAACAAGAACGCCAACCGTGCGGCCGCCTGTATTGCATTGAGGTACGGACTTGAAGCACCAAAGAAAGCAGCCGAGCGGGAGAAGGCTCATCAGGACGCTGAGGTACGGAGGAAGAAAGAACGGACACGCCGTAAGCACAAACCATCTGATTCTCAATCTCAGATTGATGAACGTATGCGCCGCAAGAGAGCAGTAGAGGAAGCCAAAAAGCGCAAAGCCCGGTTGAAATATGTCATCGAAAAGGCCGCACGCGACTCTCCGGATTTTATAGGAGCATTGGCATCAGAGGGGTTGACACTCCTTCATGACCCGAAGAAAGGGCTATGTGTCAGAATGGTTGACTCCAACGGCAAAGAGCGTCAGTATAGTTTGCAGAAAGATCTTGGCATTGACACGAGTATTCTCCCTGTTGCTGTTTTGGCTCCTTCTCCCTCAAAGCAATTTCAGCCAACTTATTCTCCCTCTAAGTCAAAGCATAATTCGGGAATAAAAGATGCTCCATCCGGCAGTTCTCGTAATGCCGAGCATGAGATTCGAGACAGTCATAGTTCCGATGACCTTGATGAAGAATGGAAACACCGGAACGGCTACAAAATGTAAAACTCTAAAATTCAGAATATGAAGAAACAACCGTCCGCATTGCAACGAAGCAAGCGCAAAGAAAACAACCCAGTAGAGAACCTATCGGAACGCATAACATTCCGACTGTCACGCTCCGAGCGCGAGACTTTGGAGGCGAAAGCGAATGAGCGAGGCATAAAATTGAGCCATATTTGCCGACTGATTGTCATGCGGCGCAAGATACCTGACCGTTCACATGAAACGCGCCTGTGGCTCCGTGACATCATCGGCATGAAGAACAATCTCAACCAGATAGCGCGCCACGTCAACACTCAGAAACAATGCGACCAATGGGCTATTGATGCGCTGAAATACATAGCGACCGAACTCTCAAAAGCAAAACAATCAATCACAAACAATAACGACAATGAGCAATCCATTTGACAATGTACCATCC